>JAJZRZ010000086.1 GCA_021850085.1 Actinomycetes bacterium
CGGACAGACGGCTCGTGGTGGTGCGCTCCATCGACCGTATGGCTGCGGCGGGTCAGGCAGTCCTTGCGGAGTATGCAAGGAATCCGTCACCCACCTCATGCGTGGTGCTTGTGGCGCGGAAGATGCGGCGTGACTCCAAGCTGTACCGCGCCGTGGACGCGCTGGGTGGCGTCGCCGAGTACAAGGCGCCTCGCAAGGGCGAGATCGCAGGATGGGTGGAGGCTCTCTTCTCAGGCAAGGGCCGGCGTATGAGCGCGGACGGGGCCAGCACGCTTGTGCGATTGGTCGGTCGTGACCTGCGCAGGCTCGAGACCGAAGCGGACAAGATCGTGGCGTATGCGGGTGAACGCTTAGATCTCGACCGCGCTGACGTCGAGGGCGTCGTCGTGGGGATGGCTCCGGTCACGGTGTTCGACTTCCTGAACGCGATCGGCGCACGTGAGTGTGGCTCCGCGCTGAAGTTGCTGGACGATCTCAGCGCGAACGGCGAAGAACTCATGGGCATCCATGCGATGACGATGCGGCATCTGCGTAACCTGATCAGCGTGCGGGCGCATCTCGACAGAGGGGAAGGCGTGGGCGCGATCGTGCGCGGTGTGGGGATGGCTGACTGGCAGGCGCGCATCGCCGTGGAGCAGGCACGGCGATTCACCGCCCAAGAGCTTGCGGGTTCGCTCCGCGACGCTGCGGAGATGGAGGCGAGGATGAAATCCGGGCAAGGGGAGTCGCAGGTGCTCTTCGAGGTGTGGCTCGCCTCGGTGTGCCACAGGTCATGAGCGCACGCGAAAGGGCCGGGAAGCCCGGCCCTTCAGCAGCACGAGAGGGTGTCTCGTACGGCGCTAACCTTGGAGTGCGTTCACCCGCTTCATCACGCCGGACTTGCGGTTCGCGGCTTGGTTGGGGTGGATGACACCCTTGCTGGCGGCCTTGTCGAGCGCTCGTGTCGCCGCCTTGGCGGCTTCGACGGCTCCCGTCTTGTCGTCCGCCACGACCGCGGCGTCCACGCGCTTTATCGCGGTCTTGAGCGAGGACTTGACCGCCTTGTTGCGCAGGCGCGCCTTCTCGTTGGTGAGGATGCGCTTCTTCTGGCTCTTGATGTTTGCCACGGTACCTGTTCCTCCAGATGTTTACGATGACGCTCGTCGCGGTGAAGGTGCTGACGAACCGTGCGAGGATAGCACACGTCGCTGAGCGCTGCCACTTACTCGATACTGAAATCGATGTCGGAGCCTGCAATTGACCTTAGTGATGGAAATCACTAATACTATGACGAGCGTGATTCATGATGGCACGTTGGGTGCTGGCACAGAGCCATCGGCGATGACGGCCGCATGCTGTGAAATGGTATCATCATAAGCGTTGACGTCTCCGAAGTACGCTGAGGAAGGGAACCGGACGCTTGATGTCGCAGTCGTGGATCATCCGAGAGCGCCGCATGCCGGTTGCACTTGCGGTGTTTCTGCTGTTCACGCTGCTGCTCGCTGCACCCTCTGTGGCCGTAGCGTATCCGGAACCGATAGGCGGCGCTACCGGTGTGTGGCCTTTCAACCAATACACCTGCGACCGGTGCCATGCGACCTCTGGTGAGAGCACGGCTAAGACCGGCAGCGGTCCCCACAAGAACTACGCGGCGACGACGAAGAAGTGCGATTTGTGTCACGCCGTGCACGACGCTGCGTCGCCTGGCGTGAAGCTGCTCATGGGGTCCACGGTATCCAAGACGTGTCTGATCTGCCATGACGGCACGGGTGCCAAGGTGGGGGTTTACACGTCCATCAGGGCGAACGGCGGCACCGTGCGCGGCGAGCACAGTATCGAGGCGACCACTGTCATCCCCGGCGGTTCGACGAGGCTGGCAGAGAACCTCAGTTGTGCGCACTGCCACTCCGTCCATGGCGCGAACACGGTAGTGCCGTTCCTTCGCGACAGCGGGGCGGCGGCCCAAGGGCTGACGTACATTGCTCCACAGGCGTACATGACGTCAGATTGCCTGCTCCGCAATGATGTCTTCACAGGCGTGAAGGGGTCTGTGCCCGAGTACGGCGCCATGTGGTGCGCGGCATGCCACAACCGCCAGCACTCCAACGTCGCGGGCCTCAACAACCACCCGGTGGATGCTGACCCCGTCTGGGGCTACGGAGACGTGACTTCGACAATACTTGCCGGCTCGTACCGCGCGCAGTTGAGCGGGACCACCGCGACGAGCATGGGCCGCACCAACAGCGGCTACGTCATGGCGTCGGTGGAAGCCACCGGAGATGGCCGGGTAGAGGCCAGGCGTGCTCCGATGTGCCAGCAGTGCCACGAGGACTTCCGCGACGTCGAGAGTCGCTTCAGCGCGGATTACGCGTTCCGGGGGACACAGCCCGGTCCGTTGCCGACGAACCCCACGTTCCTGACGTTTCCTCATCAGACGACGAGTGCCAAACTCGTCGTCGAAGAATGGAACGACCTGTGCCTGAACTGTCACGCGACGACGGCACTACCGTAGTCCGCGCATCGGACTCCACATCGCCATCCACTGCACGATCGGCGCGGTCGTATTCATGGTGCCCCGTCAGTCCTCGACCCATCGTCTTCGATGACTGACCCCTCCCGCATTCGGAACTTCTCGATCATCGCGCACATCGATCATGGCAAGTCGACACTGGCCGATCGCGTGCTGCAGCTCACGCACACCATCGCCGATCGCGATATGCAAGACCAGGTGCTCGACTCGATGGACATCGAGCGCGAACGTGGGATCACGATCAAGGCTCAGGCAGTGCGCGTGATGTACGACGCTGATGATGGCCACACCTACCAGCTGAACCTGATCGACACGCCGGGACACGTGGACTTCACCTACGAGGTCTCACGCTCGCTCGCCGCGTGCGAGGGAGTGATTCTCGTGGTGGACGCCGCGCAGGGCGTGGAGGCCCAGACCGTGGCCAACGCGCTCATGGCCATGAACGCGAACCTCGAGATCATCCCCCTGATCAACAAGATCGACCTGCCCGCGGCCGATCCTGAGCGCGTTCGCCATGAGATCGAGGAGGGTCTCGCGATCCCCGCGGAGGGCGCCGTGCTCGCCAGCGGCAAGACAGGGGAGGGTGTGAGAGATGCATTGGAAGCGGTCGTTCGCTTGATCCCGCCTCCGGCCGGTTCGGCCGACGCGCCGCTCAAGGCGCTGATTTTCGATTCCTATTTCGATACCTACCGCGGCGTGGTGGCCCTCATCCGCGTGGTCGACGGAAGCGTGACCAGGGGCATGAAGGTCCGGATGATGGCCTCGAGCACGGTCACTGACGTGGAGGAGGTCGGCGTGCGTCGCCCCGCGAACATGCCTGTCGACAGCCTTGGGGTGGGCGAGGTCGGCTACCTGATCACCGGCCTGAAGGACCCCTCGCTCGTTAAGGTGGGCGACACCGTTACTCTTGCCAAGCACGGTGCAACCCACCCATTGCCCGGCTACCGCGAAGTCAAGCCGATGGTCTACACCGGGCTGTATCCCATCGATGGCGATCAGTACCCCGACCTGCGCGACGCGCTGGAGCGCCTCACCTTGAACGATCCCGCGCTCGTCTGGGACCCGGAGAGCAGTCACGCCCTTGGATTCGGCTTTCGCGTCGGCTTCCTCGGCCTGCTTCACATGGAGGTCGTCAAGGAGCGCCTGGAGCGCGAGTTCGGTTTGGATCTGCTCGCAACCGCGCCGTCGGTCGAGTACCACGCCCATCGGACCAGTGGCGAGATGCTGACCGTTCACTCCCCCCAGGACATGCCCGACCCGGGTCATCTTGAGCGCGTGGAGGAACCCTTCTTGAAGGTCACCGTGCTCGTACCGCCGGACTACGTCGGGCCCGTCATGGAGCTCGCCGACCAGCGTCGGGCGACGTTCAAGGACATGCAGTACCTGTCGGCCACCACCGTCGAGATGCACTACGAGATGCCGCTCGCCGAACTCATCATGGACTTCTTCGACCAGCTGAAGAGCCGCACCAAGGGATACGCGAGCCTTGATTACGAGTACATCGGCTACCGGGAGAGCAGTTTGGTCAAGCTCGACATCCTGCTGGCAGGGAAGCCCGTTGACGCGCTTTCATTCATCGTCCACAAGGACAAGGCTTACCCGCGTGGCAAGGTGCTCACCGAGAAGCTTCGTGAGATCATCCCCAGGCAGATGTTCGAGGTGCCGATCCAAGCGGCCATCGGCTCGAAGATCATCAGCCGGGAAACGGTCCGAGCCAAGCGCAAGGATGTGCTTGCGAAGTGCTACGGCGGTGACATCACGCGCAAACGCAAGCTGCTGGAGAAGCAGAAGGAAGGGAAGAAGCGCATGAAGTCCGTGGGATCCGTGGAGATCCCGCAGGAGGCCTTCATGGCGATCCTCAAGGTCGATGAGTGAGAATCTGACGCTTCCACGGCACCTCTACGTCCACGTGCCGCTGTGCAGGAGCAAGTGCGCCTACTGTGGCTTCTACTCCGGCGCGACGTGCTCATCGTCGATCCCAGAACACGGCGTTACCCTTGGGCTCATCCGGCAGGCCGAGGGATGGTTGCGACGCGATCTGCCTGCCGCCGCGCTGGACACACTGTACATCGGCGGCGGCACGCCGACCGTGCTCGGCGGAGGACTGCCGCTGCTGGTGGCATCCATCGCCCGCTCCTTCGGCCTGACCGAGGGCGCTGAGGTCACCGTGGAGGCTAACCCCGACTCCTTGGATGCCCGGCTTGTGCGCATGCTGCCGTCCGCGGGAGTGACGAGGGTCAGCCTGGGCGTTCAGAGCTTCGAGGAGGAGGAGCTGCGAGCGCTGAAGAGGCCGCACGACACGGGGCAGGCCAAGCGCTGCGCTGATGAGGTGCTCTCGGCAGGCCTTGAGATCTCGGTCGATCTCATGTGCGGGATCCCCGGACAGACGCTGGAGAGCTGGGAGCGGTCGCTTGGCTGTGCCATCGAGCTAGGGTGTGGGCACTTGTCGGTGTACCCGCTCTCGCTTGAAGAGGGGACCCCGCTGGCCGATCAGGTCGAAGCGGGGCACGTGGTGCTCCCCACCGATGATGAGGTGGCGACGATGCTCGAGCACGCGGCTGTAGCGTTGGCGTCGGCGGGCCTTGCGCGCTACGAGGTCGCGAGCTTCGCGCGCAGCGGGTGCGAATCGCGGCACAACACCGCGTACTGGACGGGCGCTGAGTACCTCGGCGTGGGGCCGTCGGCCCACGGCATGCTTTCGGTCCGGACGGCCGAGGCGCTTGGAGTGGCCAAGGCCACGAACCGGACGGCACGCGTGCGGTACTCCGTTCCGGCGGACGTGTGCGAGGGGTTGGAGAGCGATCCGCCTCTGGAACTCGAACACCTGAGCGCAGACGAGGTGTTACGGGAGGACGCCATGCTCGGGATGCGGATGGCGGCCGGCATCACGGATGAGCTCGCCGCCATGGCAGGCGCGACCGGTGCCCTCTCCGAGCTCGAGGACGACGGGCTCGTCATGCACATAGAAGGCAGGTGGAGGATGAACCCGTCGAGGTGGCTGCTCGGCAACGAGGTGTTCGGGCGGATATGGCTCCGAGACCGGGTTTGACTGACCGAGCAAGCCTTCGTCACCTTCTGTGCCATGCGAGCAAGCGGAACCTTGGGTGTGATCCTCTTCGATCCAACTCCGCGAGGTCGGGCCTCGGGGCAAGAAGGTCGCGATGGTGTCCGCAGCCCGCGAGCCTCACAGACCGCGGATGCAAGCTTGCCTTCCACCTGTGCTGTCACTCGACGATGATCGCGCCCTTGTTGCCACCGCCAGCGCACACGATGTCGTACGTGCCCGGCTGCAACGCCGGCAGGCTCACGGTCGCACCTGAAGAGATGTCCTCGGCAACACCGATCTGAGGAAACTGTATGTTGGTCCGACACTCTGTGGCCGGGCCGAACACCAGTTCCAGAGGTACACCAGCCTTAGCGAGGATGTACGCAGGCTCGAAACCTTGATTGTCGACGATATCGATGCGCTGGACGGTACCATCTGCGGCGAGGCTCATCGGCGTGGCTTCAGAGGACTTGACCGCAAGGTATAGCGATTCGATCAACGCGCCACGAATGGCCTCCTCGGACACCAGGTTCGAATCATAAGTGACATTGAGCACAAGACCCTCTGCATCAAGCGTGGCCGTGCCGACCCCGTTGATGCTCACCGCTTCGAACATGTGCACGGACTCGTGCTGGACGTCGCTGCCTTCGATCAGGCGGACCGGAAAGTCCGCTGAGGAGTCGGTCTCGGCCGTACTGATGACCCTCGTGATGATCGCGCCCGGCACCTCGACAGTCTCGGGGGCGTCGGGGTCGTTCACCAGCATAGCTATGACGCCGATCAGTATCGCGATGACCACGACAAGGAGGGGCACGTGCAGTTGCCTCGGTAGCATCGGGTCTCCTCGCAGTTCGTACGGCGGGTACCGCTGGACATGTCCGTTCCTCGCAGCGCAGTATGCCACAGTCACGCGGGAGTATCCTAGCCGTGGTTCCGCTCAGCTGCTTGAGTGTCGGTTGAAGTCCGGCGTCCGGCAGCTGGGCTCGATCCCGAAACGGCTGCGACGCGTCTGGCCCAGAAGCATTTGACCCCCAGCAGGCACGCGGCCTATCATCGTCTGGCACTCAGCAGGCCCGAGTGCCAGGAGGGACGCATGCTGAACGACAGACGGCGGATGGTGTTGTCCGCACTGGTCAACGAATACGTAGCGCGGGTGCAGCCGGTTGGCTCGAAGGTCCTCGTCGAGCGGTACCATCTCGGCTGCAGCCCCGCGACCGTGCGTTCGGAGTTGGCGGCACTGGAGGAGACCGGCTTCGTCTTCCAGCCCCACACGTCGGCAGGACGCATTCCCACGGACAGCGGCTACCGGGCGTACGTGGACGACGTGATGGCCTCCGGCCGTTCGGGGTTGGCGGCCTCCGAGGCAGAGGGCGTACGCCGCTACTATGCGGACATGGAGCACGAACTCACGGAC
>JAJZRZ010000087.1 GCA_021850085.1 Actinomycetes bacterium
CCGGCGTGGGCAAGGTCCATGTCGCCGACGACGCGGCCTTTAGCCATGCGCTGCCGGAGAATGTCGCGCCGCTGATCGTCGAACTGATGGGGCATCATGACGCCTTCGTCGTGCCGGCCACCAGCACGAGCCATACGGTCAGCGGTCTAGCCCCGTCGACGGCGTACACCTTCGAAGTGACGGCGACCGACCGCGCCGGTAACGAGAGCGCGCGAAGCCCGAAGGCGAGCGCGACGACCCAGGCCGCCCCCGTGACGCTCACCCCGGTGCATCGCTTCTACAACCGCACGAACGGGACCCATTTCTACACCCCCTCCGAGGCCGAGCGCCAGATGGTGATCGCGACCTGGCCGCATGTGTTCAGCTACGAGGGCATCGCCTACTCGGTGAACCCGGCGAACAACGATCAGCCGCTCCATCGCTTCTACAACAAGACCAACGGGAGCCACTTCTACACGTCGAGTGACGCGGAAGCGGAGAACGTGCGGAAGACGTGGCCGCACATCTACACCTATGAGGGCCGGACGTACGCGGTCTCGACCGTCCCGGCGCCGGGCAAGACCACGGTCCATCGCTTCTACAATCTGCGGAACGGGAGCCACTTCTTCACCGCGAGCGAAGCGGAGGCGGAGAACGTGAAGAGGATGTGGCCGCACGTGTACAAGTACGAGGGCGTGGCGTTCTGGCTCGGGCAGTAGGCGGTATCGATAGCAGATCCATGCGTCGTATACTGTTGAGCGAGTACGGCGGCGTGCGGGCCGGTCATTCGGCACGCCGCTCGACAATCAGCTGGATGGTGACATGATCCTGGGTAAGGGGTTCAGCCGCACCGCGGTCGTCATGTGCACGGCCCTCGCGTGCACGCTGGCCGTGGTGCTGTCCGCGCCCGCCGCAGCGGCTCTGGCACCCCATGTCGCCACGACGAACGATCCTGATACTTGCGCCATGTGCCACCGGGCGCACTCCGCCGCGGGGGACTTCGGGCGGTTCGACCCGCGCAGTTGGGAGATGACCGCCAGCGCGCTGGCACTCGCGGTCCCACTGGCGGCCGGCGACACCGCCTTGTGCTACGTGTGCCATGGCGCCGAAGCGTTCGGCTCGGGCACCCGGGTGGGGGCATCGTTCGCCCAGAGATCGGCCCACTCCATCGCACCCACCGGAAGCGCGTTCGGCCCATCGGTCAAGTACTGCAGCAGCTGTCATGACAGCCACGGGACCGACAAGGCCGCGCCCGGAATCCCGTATCCCGTCCTGCTGCGGTCGCGCACCTCGACAGGGACGCCCGTGTTCCGCAACTCGGCCTACTGCGGGACGTGTCACGGCGTGCGGCCAGCGAGCCGCTTTGCGGGAGTGGCGATCTACCAGCAGACCGCGCACTTCACCAAGCTGCCTGATCCCGCCATCGGAACACGCGTCCGTTGCACGATCTGCCACGAGGGGCACGGGTCGCCGGTGGCGCCGCTGGTGACCACCGAGATCGTCCCGCCGTCGGTACCGGCCACCCGGACGGTCACGGCCAACGACCGCTCGTTGTGCCAGATCTGCCACTCGGCGGCGTCGCTGGCGTACCGCGGTACGGCGGTCTACGCTACCTCTTCGCACGCCGTTTCCGAGACCACCACCACCGTTCCCGGCGAGTGGCCCGCCGCGGGCGCGTCCCGCAAAGTGGGCGAGTGCCAGGTCTGCCACGCGCCCATGGGCCGCAACGATGGCCGGGGCGCGCCGATCCCGACGCTGCTCGAGGCTGGTCACGCACCCCTGTGTCTGAGCTGTCACGACGCGAACGGTCCCGCAAGGACCGATCTTTCGGCCACGCTGTATCCCACGACGGCGGCCTCCCACCCTGAGCTGGTGGCCGGTTTCTCCGCCGAGACCACCACCGCCGCTTTCGGTACGGTTGCCGTGTGGGGCACGCGTCCCGGGGCGGCGCCGCGCACGATCATCGGGCCGCGGTTCTACTCCCAGGAGGGCACCGCGGGAGCGATGGCGGTGGGTGACGTGGACGCGGACGGCGCGCTTGAGGTGGTGGCGGCCGACCGCGGCTTCGCCCGGCTCACCGTTTTCTCGTACGACCCCCTCAAGGGCCTCTCGTCGTATTTCGCTCCTGGGGTGCTGGTGATCGACGCTATCGCCGAGCATCTCGTGGTGGCGGACGTGATCGCCAACACGCAGAAGGAGATCTGCGTCGTGTCGGGCGGAACCCTGTACGTGTACCGCTACGACGCCTTCGGCATGCCTCCCCAGCTTCTCGGCACGCTACCGGGTCTGGGCGCCAACGTGACGGGCATCGCCGCGGGAGACCTCGACGGCGATGGGCTCGACGAGCTGGTGGTGACTGACGCGGGCGCGTCCCGGATCCACATCATCGGGCAGTGGGGTACCGGCGTGGGCATCGACCGTACGATCAGCGCGAACGTCCGGTCCGGCGTGAGGGGCCCGAGCATCGGGGACGTGCTTTCCGGCGGCGCGGGCACCGGTGCGGAGATCGCGGTCGCCAACGCCGGCGAGGCGGTGAGCCAGGTGTCGATCTACGACGGGAGCACCGGCGGATTGCTGCGCGATTACGCGCTCGACGTGCCCGCGGGCGCGCGGCCGTGGGCTACGCTCGTGGGTAACGTCCTCCCCAGTGTGACGACGACGGGTACGTCCGGGCTCGAGCTCGCGGTGGCCGCTCACGGCGGATCGGGCGCGAGCAGCGTGAACGTGTTCGTTCAGACCGCGGGGTCCGCCCTCGGCGTGCCGCAGCGCTACGATACCGGCACCGGCGCGGGCACCGGCTCGCTGGCCGCCGGGGACCTCGACGGCGACGGCGCGGCGGAGCTTATCGTGGGCAACGGAGGCTTCTGGAGCCGGAATGCCACGCTTGCCGCACCGCCGAGCATCCAGGTGTTCCAGCACTCGGCCACGCTCGACAGTTTCAGCCCGCCGCTGACGCAGACGCTGCGTGCCGGAGGGGTCGAACGAGCGGGTGCCCCGCCCGCCCTCGCGGTGGCCGACCTCGGCGGTGTGGGGCCGTCACGTCACCCTGTCGGCGCGGTGGCGAGCGCGCATGCGGTGGGGGAGAACCCCCCGACGGTACGCCATGTCGAATGCGTGGACTGTCACAACGCTCACGAGGCCACCTCGACGGTAGCGGCCGCGCCCAACGCCTACGGGCGGATCCGCGGTACCTCCGGGGCCACGTCGGCCCGCATCGGGATCCGGCCGATCGTCTACGAGTATGAGCTGTGCTACAAGTGCCACTCCTCGTACCTGAGCGCCGCGGGCCTTGAGGGCGCCGAGGACATCTCCGCAGAGCTGAGCGCGGCCAACGCGAGCACCCATGCCGTGGTTGCGCCGGGGGGCACCACGATCAACGCGGGGACGTTCGAGGCGGGCTGGAGCGCCACGTCCCGGGTCTTCTGCGTCGACTGCCATTCGGTGTCCGGCGCCGCGCCGGCGGTCAAGGGACCGCACGCTTCGAGCGAGGCGCCGATCCTGCGCTCCCCGTACCTCGGCACGACGCCCTCGAACGCCGATGGCCTGTGCTACGACTGTCACAAGTACACGGTGTACTACACCGGTGCGCAGGACACCACGGTGACGACGGGCAGCGGTTTTTGGGACGCCACGGCCGGAGCGCTGCATCGCCGGCATACCGCCATCCACGGCTTCGGGTGCGCCGCCTGTCACGACAGCCACGGCGTGTTGGGCAACGCGCGCCTGATCCGCCCGGCCATCACCTACAACCGGCTGGCCCGCAGCTGCACGGGTCCGTGCCATCCGGGTGGCGTGACGTACACGCCTTAGCCCGCGACGCACGATGGCTCGGGCGTGCTGCGCGTGTCGTACCCGCCGGATAGAATGGCGGTGTCCGTGAAGCATCGGCCGGGAGGACCCCGTGGCTGACCAGGTCCGCTTCGTTCACGCAGCAGACATCCACCTGGGTGCTCCCTTCAAGGGGGTCGATGCCACCGATCGCCGTGTCCGCGATGCCTTGGCGTCCTCCACGTTCGAAGCGCTCGACCGGGTCGTCGAGGCGTGCATCGAGCGAGAAGTCGACTTCTTGGTGCTGGCCGGTGACGTCTACAACCACGCCGAGAAACCCCTGCGCGCCGAGTTCGCGTTTCGGACCGCGTGCGAACGCCTCTCGGAGTCGGGGATCGAGGTTTTCATAGCGCGCGGGAACCACGATCCGGCGCTCGGCTTCAGCGCGGGTCTTGCGATGCCAGGAACCGTGCACTACTTCTCCGAGCACGAGGTGGAGCGCTTCGCGCACATCAAAGACGGCCGGGAGGTGTGCGCGCTGTATGGGCGCTCGTTCCGCACCTCGGCGGAGACGGCCAACCTGGCGCGGGGCTTCGCCCGGGCAGCGGGAGACAAGCTCGCCATCGGCGTCTTGCACGCCAACGTCGGCGGGCGCGCCGATCACGAGCCGTACGCGCCGTGTTCGGTGGAAGACTTGCGGGCCGCCCGGATGGACTACTGGGCGCTCGGACACGTGCATGCTCCGGAGATCGTGGCTCAGGCCCCCCTCATCACGTACGCGGGATGCACCCAGGGTCTCGACCCCACGCAGCGCGGCGTCCGCGGATGCTGGGCGGTGACGCTGTCCCCGGACGGCGCCGACGTCGAGTTCGTGCCCACGGCGCGCGTGATCTGGGACCACGTCAGCGTGCGGTGCGATGAGGCCGAAGGCATCGACGAGGTCCGGGCCGCCGTGGCCGGGGCGCTGGACGAGTGCCGCCGGGGCGCATCGGGGCGACCCGTGGTCGTGCGCGCTGAGATCGCCGGTCGCTGCGGTGCGCATTCGGCGCTCGTCCGGCCCGGGGCGCTTGCCGACCTGACGGCGGAGCTGCGCGCCGAAGGGCTCGACCGCGACCCGTGGGTGTGGCTGGACCGCCTCGTGGACCGCACCCACCCGGCGCTCGACCTGGCTGCCATCACAGAGGGGCAGGACTTCGCCGGCGATCTCGTGCGGCGAGCCGACGCGGTGCTGACCGGCGAAGGCGCGGCGGCCGGCTACGTGGAGGAGCTGGCGCGCGCGGCGCTCGACACGCTCGACGTGCGGGACCTGCCGGAGATCGACGCCGTCTCGGTCGTGGAGCGTGCCCGGGACCTCGTGCTGGACCGGCTGTTCTCGGCGGAGGAGCGATGAAGCTCCGCAGCATCGAGGCTGTCCGCTACGGCGGCCTGCGCGACGCATCGCTCGACGGGCTCGGCGACGGCCTGACCGTGGTCCACGGGCCGAACGAGGCGGGCAAGTCGAGTTTCACCGCGCTCGTCCGGCACGTCCTGTACGGCTTTCCCAAGCCGCGCGACAAGGAGCCGGGACACTTCGTCGAAGGTGACGGTCGGCTCGGACGTCTCGTCTTCGAGGATGGCGCGGGCCGCTGGGTCATCGAGCGTGCCGAAGGGCCGCGCGGCGGGGACGTGCGCGTTCGCGCGATCGAGGGTCCGGAGCGCCCCGGGCTTCGTACCGAAGTCACGCACGGAGTGAGCGCGCTGGCCTTCCGGGTCGTCTTCGGCTTCGGCCTCGAGGAGATGGCGCGTATCGAGGAGCTCCGCGGCTCCGAGGATGACATCATCTCGAAGCTGTACGCGGCGAGCGCGGGGCTTGCGGTGAGCCCGCACGAGATCCGCTCGACCATCGACCGCGAAGCGGGCGAGATCTTCAAACAGGGCGCGCGCAAGCGAGAGCTGAACACCATCGCATCCGGCCTGCGGACGACGCGGGCCGCCATCAGGGAGATCAAGACCGCGGCCGAGACGTTCCAGTCCGACCAGCGCCGGTCGCGGGAGCTCGAAGGCCGGCTGGAGGCCCTGCGCGAGTCGCGCGACGCCGCCCGGTCGCACGCGGTCGAGCTCGCACGTGCGGCGGACAGGGCGTCGGCGCTGCGGCGCGTGCTTGGCGAGCAGGAGGAGGTCCTGCGGGGGCTGCGCCTGCAGCGCAAGCAGCTTGAGGACGAGCGCGCCGCCATCGTGGTGGACGAGCAGCTTCTCGGCCGGGGTCCCGAGCTCGACGCGCTGCTCGAAGAGGCCGGTGGCTTCCAGGCGGGCTGCGAATCGCTCGTGAGCGCTCAGACCGCGCTCGCGCGCGCACAGGCGCGAGCCGCCGACGCCGCGGCGCGGACCCATCTGCCGCGCGAGGCCATCGCGGCCATCGGCGCGGACCATGGACTCTCCGCCGCGATCGACGAGGCGCGAGAGGAGCTGCAGCGATTCCAGGTCCAAGCCGAAGCGCGCGAGGAGGACGAACGCCGGGCCCGAGCTACCGCCGACAGGTCCGCCGAGGTGCTCGCGCGCGCACTCGAGCCGCTCGGCATCCCGGCCGAGGGCGTCGCCGACGCGGTGGCCGAGCGTCTTGCCGCCATCGATGCGCTCGAGACGCTTCGCGGGATGGGCCCGCGCCCGGCGCACCGCAGCGCCGACATCCCGGCGCTGATCATGCTTGTGTCGGGGCTCGCTGCCGTGGCCGCCGGCATCGTCTTGCAGGAGTGGGTCAGCCTCGGCATCGGCGTGCTGCTCGCAGGCGCCGGCACAGTGTTCCTCCTGCGCGCAAGGGCGGGGGCACCCGTCGTGCCCGCGACCGGCGAGCGCCCGTACCTCGACGTGCTCGGTCTTTCGGCCGACGCCGGTGCGCTCGAGGTGTCGCGGATGCGCCGGTCGCTCGATGCGGCCAAGGCGGCCGTCACGGCGTCCAGGGCGGACCGCGCGAGGGCCGAGGAGGCGGGTACGGACGCCGGCCTCGCGCGAGAGTCGCTCCAGGCCAGGAAGACCACGTGGCGGGCATGGCTCGCCCAGCGCGGCCTGCCGGCGGATGCCACGCCGGCCTCGGCCTCTCAGACCGCGACGCTGGCACGCGAGGCGTGCTCGGCCGCCGGTGCGGTGGAGGAGGCCCAAGCCGAGGTCGACCGGATCGAGGTCCGGCTCGACGAGTTCGCCGCCCGGTTGCGGGCGGGGCTCGCGGCGCTCCCT
>JAJZRZ010000088.1 GCA_021850085.1 Actinomycetes bacterium
GCGCGCACCATCCCACCACGCGCGAGCACGCGAACAGCGGCGTGTACAGCGCCTCGGGGATACCGAGCATGCGGTAGACGTAGCCGGAGTAGAAGTCCACGTTCGCGCTCACGCCCTTGTAGACGGTGCGCGCTTTGGCGATGGCCTTCGGCGCGACTTCCTCCACGCGCGTAAGAAGCTCGTACTCGTCGTGAAGACCTTTCATCGCCGCGAGGTCGCGGGCGTACTCGCGCAAGATGATGGTGCGCGGATCCGAGACCGAGTAGACCGGATGGCCCATACCGTAGATGAGGCCGCTTCTGTCGAACGCGTCTTTGTCCAACACGCGCAGCAGGTACGCTTCGATCTCCTCGGCATCCTCCCAGTCGGACACGTCCTCCTTGAGGTCGTCGAACATCCTCACCATCTTGATGTTGGCGCCGCCGTGTCGGTGCCCGTCGAGGACACGACGTGCGCGGTGAACGATGAGTTGTTGCCGCCACCATGCTCGGCATGCAGAACGAGCGCGAGATCGAGCACCTTGGCCTCGAGATCGGTGAAGCGGCTGTCGGGACGCATCATGTGCAAGATGTTCTCGGCGGTGGTCAGCTCGTTCTCGGGCCGGTGGATCACGAGGCTCTCGTGCAGGAACTGGTCGGCGTATGCCTGGTAGGCGTACACCGCAAGCACCGGGAGGCTCGCGATCACGTTCAGGCTCTGCCGAAGAACGCCCGGAATCGACGTGTCGTCGGGGTCATCGTCACGCGTGTACAGCGCGAGTACCGCGCGCGCCATCGCGTTCATCACATCGCGGCTCGGCATGCGCAGGACCGCGTCGTGCACGAAGTGCCGGGGCAGCACCCGGTGCGACGCGAGCTGGTTCTCGAACAGGCGCAACTCCTCGGCATCCGGCAGCTCGCCGAAGAGCACCAGGTACGCCGTCTCCTCGAAGCCGAGGCGCTCCTCGGCGAGAAATCCGTTCACCAGGTCGTTGATCTCGATGCCGCGGTACACCAGCTCGCCGGGGATGGGCACGTAGGTGTCGCCCTCGGCCGCCGAGCCCACCACGTCGCCGATCTGAGTGAGCCCGGCGAGCACGCCCTTGCCCGAGACGTGGCGCAGACCGCGCTTCACGTCGTACTTCGTGTACAGCTCGGCGTCCACGATGCTGCTCTCGCGGGCCATGGTGCTCCAGCGCTGCAGCGTCTGGCCGGTCGTCTCTCGGGAAGCGGGGATCGGGCGGGTCGAATCGGGCGTCATGACAGCTCCCTTTCGCCGCATCGGGCAAACGTCGTAGGGGCCCATTCTACCTGAAGCCGTACCGCAGCCAGACCGGAGCCGTGGTCCACGCAGTCGCGCGCCTGAACGGAGAGCGCGTAAGCCGGGCTACCCCTCCACCACGACACGCGCTTCAGGGTCGAGCGGATTGGTGCGTATGGCCAGTGAGAACAGGAACGGGTAGGCGTTCTGCAGGTGCTGCAGGTAGGCAAGCCACTGCTCGCCGAGAAGCCCGTAGGCACGCTGCACATCCACAGCGATGTGGCCGGCGTCCTCACCAGCCAGCGCCCCCAAGTTCGGCCTTGCGGCCAGCTCCTCACCGAGATGGGTGAGCGCCCACAGCAAGTCGGTGAAGCTCTCGTGTTCAAGCAGCGCCTGGTTCGCGAGCAAGCCGATGATGAACGGCCTCTCCCGTGACAACATCATCTCCAGACGCTCGAGACGAGCTGGATCGAGCTCGATCCGAGGGGTGTGGGCCCGGAGCGCCTTCCGTGCATGGTCGTAGTCGGCAGCTCCCCACGAGGGATGCGGCACGAAGATTCGGCGCACCTCGGCAAGGGCCGCGTCGGCCTGAGCGATTTCCCCGAGCAGCGCCTGACCGGTCTCGCTGAAGAAGGCGCCGATCACCATATTGAGCTTGCGGCGCATCTCCTCGTGCTCGCGACGACGGATCAGACCGTCGATCACCATCGTCACGATCGGCACCTGCACGAACAGGAATGCGATGTCGCCCACGAGAAAGCGCCACATCTCATTGTGGAGCGCGGGGTCCGGGAACAGCCACAAGCGCACGGCGTAAAAGACGGCGGCCATGCCGAGGAGGGCTGCGGCGAGTTTGAACTGCCAGCGAGATGACTTCATTCAAGTGCTCCCGAAAGGCGCGGCCATCGCCGCGCCTTTGAGTTCATATGGCGGGAGTGACGGGGCTCGAACCCGCGACCTCTGGCTTGACAGGCCAGCGCTCTGACCGACTGAGCTACACCCCCGCATGGGGCGTCCGCCTGAGGCGAACGGCAAACGGATTCTATATGTCAGAGCACGCATTGTCCATACGCACCCGAGCCACGATGTGTGCGCTGTGTGCTCCTACAGCCCGAGTCCGAGCTGCGCGTCCACGCGCTGCTCGAGCGGCGCCGTAAGATCGGGGCCGAGCATCTCCGCGAACTCGCGCGCGTTGCGCGGCGCGTAGTCGTACTTGCAGTTGTTGAACATCACATACGTCGTCTCGGTGTCTTGGGCGAGCTTGCGCACACGCGGCGCCCACTCCTCGAGCTCCTCGCCCGTGTAGAGGTAGTCGAAGCGGTCCGCGGCCGATATGTTGCGCGCGAAGTAAGTCTCGCGGTTCCTGCCGTGCAGCCGCACGTACCCGGTCTTGTTGGTGGCGGTCACGAGCGGCGGCATGGTCGTGTTGGTGGGGAACTGCGGCGCGTCGACGGCCACGTAGGTGATGTCCCGGTCCGCCAGGAAGCCCAGCGTGTCACGCACTCGGCTCTCGTCCACCCACGACGGGTGCCGGAACTCGACGAGCATCAGCCGCTTGCCGAGCTTGGTCCGTGCGTAGTCGATATACGCCAGATTCTCTTCCCGCAGGGCCTCGTCCAGAGCAGTGAAAAACGGTGGAAACTGCATCAGGATGCCGCCGAGCCTGCCGCTCTCCTCGAGCGGCTCGATGGATTCGAGGAACAGGTCGAAGGCGAGGTCCACCATCTCTTGGGAGGGCCGCTTCACCCGGCCGCGCTCGACCGCGTGCGGATACTCCCTGAGCTCAGGGTGGAGCGCTCGTTCGTCCACGGCGTGCTGCGTCATCATCCCGAACGCCTTGACGTGGAAGGTGAAGCCCTCCGGGGTTCGCTTGGCCCAGTTCTCCACCACACGGCGATCGGGAATCGCGTAGAAGGGCGCGTCCGCCTCGACGGTGTCGAACCGCTCGGCGTAGTAACGCAAACGTGCCGCAGGAGTGCTCGCCTCAGGCGGATACCAGCGCTCGATCATCGTCCGGTCCGCCCACGAGCAGGTGCCTATCCGCACCCGTCCCATGTCCGCCGCCTTTCGGCCTACTCCCGCCACGAAAGATACTCGGCAAGCGCAGTCGCCTCATCGTCGGTCAGGTTCGCCCCGTTTGTGCGCATGCGCTCGATCACCAGCTCCCAGCCTACCGCGTCAAGCTCCTGTGCATCCACCCTTTCCGTGGAGTGGCATGCATCTGCGCACTTATCCCGAAGGATGGCCGCTCCATCGAGGCCGGTTGCCTCGCCCGGCGTGGGTGGCGGGACCGGCGGCTCCTCGGCGCACGCGGCAAGCGTGAGGAGCGCTGCCAGCAGGAGCATCGCCAGCGCAAGTCGCTTCATCATCCGTCGGTCCCTTCTTCGTGCCGGCACAGATTCCCCGGCGCCTGTATACCCTTCACGCTCCGCGTCGGACCCTAACATCCCGCATGCCATCCGCATCGAGCAACGCGGTGTAGTCCCGGACGTAGTCCTGAAAGGTCAGCGGAGACGGCGGCGCATGATAGGTCCAGTCGAACGGCTCGACCACCAGATCGCGGAAGTTTGCGCGCATGAACGCCTCCGTCTTGCCGTAGTCGAGCAGCGGGTCTGACTTGGACATGCCGAAGAAGCATGGTTGGACGTACGGCCCGGCGAGGTCCTCCTCGGTCACGGTCAGGACCTCGCGGACCTGTGCTACCAGCACCTGCACAGTGGAGGCCGAGTAGGACATCAGTCGGGCCTTGAGGTCCGTGGGCGTCTCGAAGCCGCCGACATTCACCATGAACCACGCCGTGAGCCTCACCGCCATTTCGTTGCCGAACATCCATGCAAGCATGTGCCTCGGCACGCGGTGCCTGAGCGTCGAGATCGCGGCCGCGACGAGCGTCCGGTCCACCACAGGACGCATGAGCGCCCGTTTGCTGACGCACGGCGACAGCAGGCCCACCTTGTTCACGCGCGGCCCCAGCTCCTGGAGCGCGCGAAGCGCAAGGATACCGCCGAAGGAGAAGCCGAGCAGCGCGAACTCTTCGGCACCGACGTGATCTGCCAGATCACCGATCACGCGGGCCACCCGCTTGCTTGAATAGCCCTCCTCAAGCGCACTGCTGCCGCCGTGGCCGGGCATCTCGAAGAAGTAGGCGCGGTAGCGTTGCCCAAGGAACTGGATCAGCGGCGTCCAGTCCTCGATCAAAGAGACGGTCGCGGGCACTATGATGAGCGCAGGCCCCGCACCGCACTCGGCGTAACGCAAAGTGACGCCGGGCAGCTCGGCATGTCTCGTGATGATCGGAGCGGGGCCGGACAAGAGGACTCCTCCGGGCTCTCGAGGGTCGGTCGCGCAAGAAGATGAGCGTATCATTACCCCAACGCACGACCCAGGCAAGGAGGCCGCCATCCCGTATCGCGAGGACGCATCGAACGTCGAAGTGGTCGCCGAGACGCGAACCGCGCTCGCCGTGCTGCGCGAACCGCTGGAGGCTGCTCTCAAGCTCGACAACTCGGCTCCCGCGTTCGTGGGCTCGCTGTTCCTGATCCGCTGCGCGCGCAATCTCGCCGCCGTCCTCACGCTGTGCGAGACCGGTTGGGCTCCCGAGGCGCAGACGATCCTGCGTGCGATGGTCGAGGACATGGTGACGCTCGCCTACATCTCGACCCGTCCCGATGATCTCAGCAGGCAGTGGCTGAGCTTCGAGAACCGGCTGCTGCCGGACCGCGCGGACGTGATGGCCGCGTTCGCCGGGATCCCGCCGCCGGAACGGACCGACAAACCCAAGTACGAACGATGGACCAAGCTCAGCTTCAACGCCATGGCGCAGCGGGCCGAGCAGGCCGTGCCCGGCCTCGGCGACTATCTCCAGTACGTGTATCCCGTCTTGTCGGACCGAGCCCACGGCAACACCTCGGCAAGCGGCATCTACGTCCGCGCACACGCCGACGGTAGTGTCGAGCCGCTGTTCGGGCCTTCCGGCTCCCAAGTCGGGATCACGCTGTCCAACGCGGTCACTGCGAGTTACACCACCGCCGACCGGGCGCTCGCCTTGGGCGTCGAACTCGATCTCGCGCGGCTCGGAAGCGCGGAGCGCCGGGCCTTCCGGGCATGCGGACTTCACTACGCCATCGAGCCTGCCGGGTGACGACACGCACAATATGCGGTAGACTGACTCTTGATGGGGCACACCATATCGCCACATGCCCGTCCGACACGCCGGTTCGATACCCGCGCCACCGGCCAAATCTCCTTCTCTCCCTTGTGGCAGCCACGACGCCTTCTGCTGCGCGTCCGTCGGCATGGAGTGGTTACCTTGGAACAGCCGAGAGTGAGTTCTGCCGCCTCCGTGCGGCTGCGCTCGACCAAGCGCATCTTCACCGCGAGCCCGATCATCCACCTCTAGCCGAGGCGTAGTCGCCGTCGGCCATCTCCGCCGCCGTTCATCAAGAAGCGGAGGACGGCCTCGTCGGCGGCGCGGCGAAGCAACACCACTTCCGGATCTAGATCGAGCGCACGCTCCAGCGGCTCCACGAGCTGCTGGCCGTCGCGCAGGCTCGCACGGCGCAACCGCCGCGCGAGCGGCTCCCACGGGTTGCGTCTGTTTCGCACCCACATCCAGAACAGGCCGACGGTCAGCAACGCGAGCGGCAGCATGGTTGCCGGTGTCGCATACGGAGCAAGCGTCACCCCGGCCGCGCCGAGCATGAGAGCGGTGACGAGCCACACGAGCGGCGTGGGCTGGCTCATCACCAGGAACACCAGCTTGGGCACCTCGATCACATCACTGCGGAACGAGAAGCCGATCTCTTCGCGCCGCAACCGGATGTAGACGGCAAGCGTCCCGCGTCTGCGTCGCAGGTCCCACACGGTGCCGAGAAGGAACGTGGCGAGCAGCACGCCCAAGGCCCAACGCGCTACCATCGGTGTCCCAGGAAAGGACAGGACCGCTCCGGCCCCGGCCACTGCCGCGGCGGCCACGTACAGCGGTGGCAGCGCGAACGGTGGTTCATCGAGTCTCGCCTCGGCCACACGCTCCACATTGGAGGATAGCAGCAAGCCGATTCCGATACGGTCCCGCGTAGTGGCAGCGAGCACCAAGAGGGCGAAGCCGATGAGACCGACGACCAGAGGCGCCATGTGCCCGTTCCCTGCGTGAAGGCGGCAGTGCCAATGTATTCGGCACGCGGCACACATTCCCTGCCCGATGGAGCGGTCATTCCGATAGACTGGACGCGCACGGAACTCGAAACAAGGCGGTGCGTGGATGTCTCGGATCAAGGCCCTTCTCACCGACAGCGCCAAGAAACCGCAGCTGCTGATCTGGGTCGCGGTTTCCCTCATGGTGATGGTGCTCTTCACCGTCGTGAGCGTCGTAGGCACCTCAACGAACTGGTTCTGCACCGAACCGTGTCACAACGTCCACTACGACAACACGCTTGCCTTCAACGAGAGTTCGCACGTCATGGTGTCGTGCGTGGCGTGCCACGAGCCGCTGAATGGCAGCCCGCTCGATTTCATCCTGATGAAGATCGAGGTCGCGCCAGACATCATACCCACCGTGCTGGGCACGTTCCACCTGCCCGTCAACCACGAGATTGATTTGGTGTCCGTCTTTAACCTGGTTC
>JAJZRZ010000089.1 GCA_021850085.1 Actinomycetes bacterium
ACCAAGTGATAGGTATATGGATTCCGCTCATCGTAGTGAACTGCATCATCTTGGGGCGGGCCGAGACGTTCGCGTACCGAAATCCAGTGGGGCTCTCGATAGCTGACGGCCTCGGCATGGGCGCTGGCTTCTGTCTTGTGATCATGCTTCTGGCCTTCATCCGGGAGCTGTTCGGGACCGGAAGGATCGTGTGGTTCGACACCACGCTCATCAGCATGCCCGCCGGGTACGCACCGCCAAGCCTGCTGCTGCTGTTCCCAGGCGCGTTCTTCGTGTTCGGCTTGATGATCGCCGCTTCTCGTTGGCTCAACGAGCGGATGGCGAGCGTCCGAGCACCGAAGGGGGGAGCCTCATGACGGCGGTGAGCCAGCTGGCGCTTCTGTTCATCGGTGCGGCGCTGGTGAACAACATCCTTCTCACTCGCTTCATCGGGCTGTGCCCGTTCTTCGGCGTCTCGGGCAACATCCAGACCTCATTCGGGATGAGTCTGGCCGTGGTGTTCGTGATGATGATGGCCTCGAGTGCCACGTGGATCGTGTGGGAGATCGTCCTGGCTCCCTTGGGTGTGGGCGAGTTCTTGTACATACCTGCGTTCATCCTCATCATCGCGTCGCTCGTACAGTTCGTGGAGATGTACCTGCGCAAGTCGAGCCCGGTGCTGTATCGCTCCATGGGCATCTACTTGCCGCTCATAACCACCAACTGCGCGGTGCTCGCTATCGCCACGGAGTCCGCCAAGCCGGGGTTCTTCAAGATGAACATCGCCCTTGGAGCGTCGCTCAGTCTCGGCGAAGCCCTCGTGTACACCCTCGGCGTCTCGGTCGGGTTCGGCTTCGCGCTTCTGACATTCGCTGCTTTGCGCGAGCGTCTGGAGCTGGCTCCGGTTCACCGTTTGCTGGCAGGTTCACCGATAGCGTTTCTGACTGCCGGGCTGCTGTCGCTTGCATACGTGGGCCTGTCCGGCTGGTTCGGTCTGTGAGGTGACAGTATGGACATCGTGCTCATAGCCAAAGCGGTCGGCGCCCTGAGCATCATCGGGCTCGTCACATCCGCGGTGCTGTCATCGGCTGCCAGGCGTTTCCACGTCGAGGTCGACGAGCGGGTTGAAGAGGTCGCGGCGGTGCTTCCTGGCTCGAACTGCGGTGCCTGCGGCAACCCATCATGCTTCGCGGTGGCCGAGATGGTGGTCGCGGAGGAGCTCCCGGCGAACGCCTGTGTCGCCGGCGGGCAGAAGGTGGCGAACGGGATCGGTGCGATCATGGGTGTCGGTGCGGGGGAGGTCGCGGCAATCGTCTCTTCGCGTCACTGCGGGGGAGGCGCGAGCTGCATCCGCAGTTTCGGCTACGCGGGCGTACGCTCCTGCGCCGCGGCTCACAAGCTCGCCGGTGGGCCGATCGCGTGTTCGTTCGGATGCATCGGTTTCGGCGACTGCGAGCGCGCCTGTCCCTTCGACGCGATCGCGATGGACGAGCGCGGCCTTCCGGTGATCGACCTGGAGAAGTGCACGGGGTGCGGCATCTGCGTCCGCGAATGCCCGCGCGGTCAGATCCACCTTCTCGAGATGCTGCCCGAGAAGGCACCGGTGGTCGTGCGGTGCAACGCACACGACAAGGTCAAAGTCCGTAAGGGTAACTGCGCCATGTGCTGCATCGCCTGTAAGAAGTGCGAGCGTGAGTGCCCCTCCGACGCCATCCATGTCATCGACTTGCTGGCTGTAGTCGACTACGCGAAGTGCACCGGCTGCGGCGTGTGTGTGGAGGTCTGCCCACAGCGGTGTATAGATCTGTACGGCCGCGGCAACGATGCGATGGCCGCCGACGGCGCGGGCGCTACCTGCGGGCTTGACGTGACCTTGGGGCGGGGAGCGTGAATGCCGATGACACGCGGGGACCACATCTTCGTGGGGGCGCTTGTCGCGGCGGCTCTGCTGGTTTGGCCGCTGGTCGCATCCGCCGGGAGCGCGGGGGACACCGCGCTCGTGACAGGACCTGAAGGGGTGAGCAGTGTGTCGCTCAGGGCTGATTCGGCGTTCGTCGTGCAAGGCCGGATCGGCGAGGTGGACGTACTGGTCGAAAATGGAACGGTGTCCGTGGAGGAAGCATCCTGCCCTGATCAAGTGTGCGTTCACACAGGTGCCGTTTCGGCTCCTGGGGCGGCCGTGGCGTGTGTTCCCAACGGAGTGATCATCACGATAGAAGGCGATGGTATTGAGTACGACGCTCGCATCCGCTGAGGACGGTCGGGCGACGCGGGCCTTGGCGTCGTCGCGGCCGGTCGCCACAGGCGCGGTGCTGTTGGCGCTGGCGTGTGCGCTCGGCCTGCTCGAGGCGTCGCTTCCTCCACTCCCGGTGACTCCGTGGCTGCGGTTCGGGTTCTCCAACATCGCCGTCGTCGTCGCGCTCGCGCTTGGCGGAGCGAGCATGGCGGCAGTGGTGGGTATCGGCCGAGTGGTGCTGGTATCGCTTGCCACGGGAGCTATCTTCACTCCGGTGTTCGCAATGGCGGCGACTGGAGCGGCGTTCTCCGTGACGACGATGTGGGTGGTCTCACGAGTGCCCGGCCTGTCTCCGGTCGGATGGTCTTCGGCTGGATCGGCGGCTCACGTCATCGGGCAGTTCCTCGCAGCTGCCCTGCTCCTCGGCTCTCCGGGGGTCGTGGTCCTCGCGCCGCCGTCAGTGGCGGTGGCCGTCGTGTTCGGCGCGATCGTGGGCTCCCTCGCCCAATCCATCATCTCCCGCGTGCAGAATGAGTGGACGAGGGAGAGGGGCAGAGGTGGGACCACGCCTCGTTGAGCGGTACGACGCGCGTGAGCTGGTGCTGAGCGGACAGGCCGATTCCGTCTCCGACGAGGCGCTGCTCGCCTTGATGCTTGGCTGCAGGGAGCCGGCGGTGGCGCGCGAGATGCTCGAGCACCACCCGCTGCCTGACGGGTTATGGCGCGTGAGCGCCGAAGACCTCGTGCGCTGCGATGGCGTGGGTCCCGCGGGTGCAGCCCGCTTTCTGAGCTCGCTGGAACTGAGCCGACGCGCCGCGGTGCGATCATCGGCTGCCCGGCCCGTGGTGTCGTGTGCCGAGGACGTCGTGCGGATATGCGGCCCTCAGCTACGGGGAAGCGACCGCGAGCATTTCTGGGCCCTTGCGCTCAATACCAAGAACCAGTTGCTCAGGACGGTAGAGGTCTCCATCGGGAGCCTGAACGCTTCCATCGTGCACCCTCGGGAGTTGTTCAAAGATGCCGTGCGCCTCTCGGCGGCGTCAGTGGTGGTGGTGCACAATCATCCAAGCGGCGACCCGACACCCTCAGGGGCTGATGTCCAGCTCACCAGGCGCCTGGTCAAGGCTGGAGACGTCTTGGGCATAGAGGTCCTCGACCATGTGGTGATCGGAGACACTGGAAATCACGCGAGCCTTCGGGACCTCGGTCTGATGTGACCGCGAGTGAAGGCTGCAGGGATGGCGTGTGAGTGCGAGGCGCTCAGGAGGACAGACACGTAGATCTAGCTGCGCCGTTGTCTGTTTGATGCCGCCCATCAAGGTGCCGTTCGCCAGCATGTCTGATACACTCGGCTACGATGTGCGGAGCCCCCCGCGGCGCTGTTGCTTGCCTATGGGGAATCCCGGCGCTATCAGATGGCGGGATTCGCCGTCTGAACGCCACCTTTGAGAGGAGAGAAGCGACTTGTCGCTTATCGATATGTTCTTCGACTCGTGGGGCGGGGACATGGCGGTGGATCTGGGCACCGCGAACACGCTCGTGTCCGTACGGGGTCGCGGCATCGTCCTGATCGAGCCTTCGGTCGTAGCGGTCGAGAAGGATACCAAGCGGGTCCTTGCTGTTGGCGTCGATGCCAAGCGTATGCTCGGCCGCACGCCCGGCAGCATCGTTGCCATCAGGCCGCTGAAGGACGGCGTCATCGCCGACTTCGAGGTCACCGAGGCCATGCTCCGCTACTTCATCAACAAGACTCGCTTGAAGCGCTTCCCGTGGCAGCCCAAGCCACGCGTGGTCGTGTGCGTGCCCTCAGGCGTGACTGAAGTGGAGAAACGTGCGGTTTTCGAGGCCACCATGCAGGCTGGCGCGCGCAGCGCCTACCTGATCGAGGAGCCGATGGCCGCTGCTATCGGCGCAGGTCTGCCGATCCAAGAACCCACGGGCAACATGGTCGTTGACATCGGTGGTGGCACCACGGAGGTGGCGGTGATCTCCCTCGGGGGCATCGTGGCCGCCCAGTCGATCCGCATCGGCGGCGACGAGTTCGACGAAGCCATCATCGCGCACATAAAGAAGGAGTATAACGTGCTCATAGGCGAGCGCACGGCCGAGGAGATCAAGTTCGAGATCGGCTCTGCTTTCGCGCTGGCCGAGGAGCTGGACGTCGAAGTCCGCGGTCGCGACCTTCTGACCGGGCTGCCTCGGACCTTCCAGGTCTCTTCCGAGGAGATCCGCGTGGCCATCGAAGAGCCCACGACAGCGATCGTCACCGCTATCAAGGGCACGCTGGAGAAGACACCACCGGAACTCGCAGGCGACATCATGGAGTACGGCATCATACTGACCGGTGGCGGCGCGCTGCTGCGTGCGCTCGACGAGCGGCTGCGTTTCGAGACCGGCATGCCGGTCCATGTGTCGGAGAACGCTCTCATCAATGTCGTCCTCGGCTCGGCCCAGGCCCTCGAGGAGATCGACGTCCTCAAGAAGGTCCTGACCGTTTCGCGGTAACGGCGGAAGGACTGCCATGCGGATAGGGCAGCCCGAGCCCAAGCGAGGTAACCCGAGACTCCTCGTGACACTCATCGCTCTTTCGCTCGTCCTCGTGACCGTGTACTTTCGCGAGGGCGACACGGGCGTGCTCCATGGCGCTCGCAGGGTGACGCTCGAGATCACAGCCCCCATCGCTCACGCTGGCATGGCGCTCACGAGCCCTTTCCGCGCGGCGGGCGGTCTCATCGAGGGCATAGGCGTCTCGCGAGAGCGCCTCGATGCTCTTGAGGAGCAGAATGCCGAGCTGCGTGCGAGGCTCGCGGACCTCGAGGAGGCGCGCCAGGAGAACGAGCGCCTACGCGCGCTGGTGGACTTCGCCGAGGAGCGCAGACTTGCCAAGCTCGGCGCGCACGTGATCCGCCGTCCGGTGAGCATCTGGGAGGGCGTGCTGGTCGTCGACCGCGGTTCTGTGGACGGGGTCGAGTCGGGGATGCCGGTCATCGCGGCTCAAGGTCTCATCGGCCAGGTGGCCGAGGTCTCGCCGCACTCGGCGACGGTGAGGCTTCTGACCGATCAACAGAGCGGCGTAGCCGCTTTGGTGCAGTCCACTCGGGCGACCGGAGTGGTCCGCGGTTCTGTGACCGGCGAGCTCTCACTCGGATTCATCGACCGCGAGCAGCTTCCGCAGCCCGGGGATGTCGTTTTGACAAGCGGCCTCGGCGGAGTCTACCCAGCAGGAATCGTGGTCGGCGACGTCACGGCGGTAGACGATCGCCGAGGTGAGCTCTATCCGCGTGTGACAGTGAAGTCTCGTGTCCAAGTGGATCGCATCGAAGAGGTGTTCATACTCGTCGGCTCCTCCCTCGAAACGGAAGGCGGTGAGACCGAGTGAGGCGCTGGTGGACCACAGCAGGGGCATTGGTGCTCGCCTTGGTGCTGCAGGTGGCGCTCGCACCGCATATCGCGATCGCGAACGTGATCCCGAGCTTCATGGTCCTCGTCGTGATCACGCTGTCGTTCGTCGAGGGTCCCTCCTCAGGGGCTGTCGCCGGATTCGTGGCGGGCCTGCTGCTGGATTTCTTGTCCACCAGCCCGGTCGGCGCCTGGGCGCTCGTCCTGTCTGCGACCGGCTACACGGCCGGCATGCTCCAGGAGAACCTTTTCGCCGAGGGCTGGCTCGCGCCGGTCACGGTCGCGATCATCGCCGCTCTGCTGGCAGACTTCTCGTACCTGCTCGTGCTCACGATCCTGGGCGTCGGCCCGGCATTCTGGGAGTCCTTGGTGGCCGCCGTCCTACCGCGAGCGGTGTACAATGCCGTCCTGGTCCTTCTCGCGTATCCGTGGTTGGCGCGCTTCTTGCGCTCCGATCGTTCCATGAAGTCGTTCCGTAGGCTTGCCTGACGGAGCTGCCTGACAACAGGCCCGACCTGGGAGTCCCGCCCACCGATGTCCACCTACCGTCAGGAACTCAGGGGACGTTTCGCCACACTCGGCATCGTCATCGTCGTGGTGTTCACGGCGCTGCTGGTGCGACTTTGGACTATGCAGGTCCTCAACGGGGAGTCGTTCGCGGCGAAAGCCGAGAACAACCGTGTGCGCGAGATATCGCTCGAGGCGCCGCGCGGCCGGATCTTCGACCGCAACGGCGTTCCGATCGTGAACAACCGCTCGGCGCTCGCCGTGAGCGTGGATCCGACCCATGAGGACGTGCGCAGCTTGCGCCTGCGCGCGCGCAACGACGACACAGCCGACGACCCGACCCGCCGGGAGCTGGAAGAACTGTTCGGAGAGCTTGGCGGGATGATCGGGGTCGGCGCGACGGAGATCTTTGAGCGCGTGAACGATGTGAACCAGGAGGCGCTCCGTCCGCGTGTTGTCGCGGTCGACGCGCCGAAGGACGTCGTCGCGCAGCTGCTCGAACGCAAGACCGACTTCCCGTGGGTCCAGGTGGAGGAGATCGCCGTCCGCGAATATCCGTTCGGGTCGCTCGCCGCGCACGTGGTCGGCTATACCGGCTCCATCTCCGAACGCGAGTTCGAGGACTCCGACGAGTACGCGGGTTACGAGCTGGGCGACACCGTGGGCAAGGCCGGAGCCG
>JAJZRZ010000090.1 GCA_021850085.1 Actinomycetes bacterium
ACGCTCTCAGATTTCCGCCGCGAGCATGCCGACCGGGTGCGGGTGGATCCGGGACTACGTGGAGGACCGTCGGCCGTGAAGTGTCAGTGGGGGGTGCCTACGATGGCAGAAGGCTCTTCATGTGCTTGTAGATGATTCCCGCTGCGCGTTCGGGGGAGAGGCGGCTCAGACGGTCCATCGCTGTGGAGTCGGAGCCGACCGTCACGCGATAAGCGTTGCGCTCCATGCCGTCGAGGATCATCTTTGCCGCGTCGCGCGGTTCTGTCGTCTTGATCTTGGAGGACTCGCGCCGCGTTTCTGCGTCGCCGATGGTGCCCACGCCTGAGTTGGCCGAGATGTTCGTGTTGATCGCACCGGGGAAGATGACCGTCACGTTCACGGGTGTGCCCATGCATTCGGAGTGCAGACCCTCGGTGAGCAGCTTCACGGCCGCCTTGGTGGCGCCATAGATGGTCTGGCCGGGGACGGGTAGGAACCCGCCCATACTCGAGATGTTGACGATGTGCGCCTCGGGTCGCTGCAGCAAGACCGGCAGGAAGGTCTTGCACGTGTGGATGGTCCCCCAAAGGTTCACGTTGAGCACGCGCTCGATCGCGCTGTAGTCCAAGTCCTTGAACAGCACGAATGGCTGGATGATGCCCGCGCAGTTGATGAGTCCGTCGACCTGGCCGTGCGCTGCCACCACCGCATCGGGAAGCACCTCAACCGCCGTGCGGTCGGTGATGTCCGTGACGTGCGTGGTGAGACGGTCGGCGGCTGCGCCAGCGAGGTCGGCCGTTCCTTGCAGCCCCGCCTCATTGATGTCGAGCGCTGCGACGCGCGCGCCGCGCTCGAGCAGCTCGAGAACGAGTTCTCTTCCGATGCCGTTGCCGCCGCCGGTGACGATCACGGTCTTGCCGCGTGCGAGCATGTGCGACCTCCACTTCCCCGTACTCCCCAGCAGAGCTTTGTAACAGATGTTACTACTTGGCGCGCGGTTGTCACCCCTCATCTTCGGCCGTCGCGAGGGTGCAGTACACTCGGAAGCGACATGAATCCGACGGTGAGGAGCGCTTCAGCTGATGTACCTGCAAACCGACAGACTGCTGCTGCGCCCTGTGGAGTAGACGGACATCGATCAGGCCGTGACCATCTGGGCCGACCCGGAGGTCACTCGCTACATCGGCGGACCACGCACCCCGCACGAGGTGCGCAGCCTGTTGGACGAACAGGTGGATGAACCGTCGAGAGGAGCATTCGGCCAGCATCCGCTGATCGAACGGGCGACAGGCTCAGTGGTCGGGGATTGCGGCCTCCTCGAAAAGACGATCGATGGGCGAGATGAGGTGGAGATCGTCTATGTGATCGGTAAGCACTACTGGGGCAGGGGCTATGCGCTCGAGATCGGCGAGGCGCTGCTTGACTTCGCCTTCGGCACGCTCGGCCTGAACCGCGTCGTCTCGCTCATCCATCCCGAGAACGAGCTCTCCCAGCGTGTGGCCGACAAGCTCGGGATGGTGCGGGAGTCGCGCGTGCTACAGCCCGATGGCGCGGAGCGCGAGCTGTGGGTGGTCGAGCGCGAGGGGTGGCTGCTCGGTGGGGGACAAGCCGACGCTCGAACGAGGTGAGCCGCGCGTGCAGGAACATCGGGGTGCCCTTCAACTTCGATCCGCCCGCGTTCGGCGCCGAGGTCCGCGACGCCGTTGTGTGGCACGTGCGCAAGACCAGCGGTCATGCTGACCCTTCAGCGGCCAACGAGGCCGCGTCGAGCGCTTCGGCGCTGGCTGCCTGAGGACCGCGAGCCGTTCGCCACGCTCAATGCCGATCCCGAGGCTATGCACTTCTTTCCGAGCCTTCTCTCCCGCGAGGAGAGCGACTTGCTGGCCGACTGGATAGAGCCGCACTTCGCCGAGCGCGGCTTCGGCCTGTGGGCGATCGAAGTGCCCGGCATGGTGCCCTTCATCGGTTTCGCGGGTTTGGTGGTGGTGCCCTTCGAGGCGCGGTTCACTCCCGCGGTGGAGGTCGGCTGGCGTCTCGCGCACGAGACAGCCCGCTGCGTCGAGACGTGCTCTACCGAGTGAGGCGAAAAGAGTCCGCCTTCCAAGCGGTGGCGCCGTCGCGCCCGCCGCTGCGTGGGTGTCGCACGGCGTTGGTATACTGTGAGTGTGACCAGCGGCTGGTACGAAAGGAGCGCATCGCGTGAAGTTCCTTCTTCGCATGCTCGTCTCGGCGGGAGCCATCTTCGGTGTCGCCTATCTCTCCGACGGCTGGCTTCTCGAGGTCGTGTCCTTCTGGCCGGCCGCGGTGATAGCGGCCGTCGTGCTCGCCCTCGTGAACGCGATCGTCAAGCCCATCGTGGGGTTCTTCTCGCTTCCCATAACGATTCTCACTCTCGGCTTGTTCTCGCTCGTCGTGAACGCTCTGATGCTGTACTTGGTCGCATACCTCGTCGACGGCGTGAACACCACCGGCTTCCTGCAGACGGTGATCGCCGCACTGATCATCTCGGTCGTGACATCGGTGGGCACGTCGCTGCTGGACAAGGACTAGGCACGGCCGATGTCCGGTGACTGCGTGATCGAACAGGAGGATCAGGGAGCAGGGCTGAACGACCTCGTGCTGATCACCGGGATGTCCGGGGCAGGCCGAAGCGAAGCCATCCACACGTTCGAGGACCTCGGCTACTTCTGCATCGACAACCTGCCTCCGGCGCTCATCGGCCAGCTCGTGGGCTTGGCCACGCTGCCCGGCAGCCGCGTACGCAACATCGCCGTGGTGTGCGATGTACGCGGTGGCGAGTTCTTCCAGGAGCTCTCGGCCGAGCTTGACGACCTGGAGCTCGTGGGCCACCCGTTCCGTATCCTGTTCCTCATCGCGGACGACCGGACGCTCGTGACTCGCTTCAAGGAGACGCGCCGCCGCCACCCGCTGTCGACGCTCGGCTCTGTCGCCGAGGGCATCGCCGCCGAGCGGGAACTCCTCAGGCAGGTCCAGGAACGCGCGGATCTCATCATCGACACCTCGACGCTTCGGCCGCAGGAGCTGCGCGGCATCATCCGCCAGAAGTTCGTGGCGGCCGGTCGCGGCCAACAACTCGCTGTGGTGGTGAGTTCGTTCGGCTTCAAGTATGGCGTGCCCATCGATGCGGACATCGTCATGGACGTGCGCTTCCTTCCTAACCCGTTCTACGACCCACGCCTCAGGGCGAGGACCGGCCTCGAACGCGTGGTGCGGGGTTTCGTGCTCGACCGCGAGGAGACGGCTGTGTTCCTCGAGCGATGGTTCTCGTTGCTCGAGCTGTTGCTGCCCAACTACCGCTCGGAGGGCAAGACCCAGCTCAACATCGCGCTCGGGTGCACCGGCGGGCAGCACCGCAGCGTCGTGCTGGCAGAGCGTACCGCCGAGTACGCCCGTTCGATCGGCTATCCGGCATCGGTCAGCCACCGCGACATCACCAAAGACAGGGCGGCACACTGATGGCGAAGTCCGCAGTGGCGGTGGGCGGAGGCACCGGCCTGCCGCTCGTGCTCCGATGCATGCTCTCCGCCGGCCTTGACGCCACGGCTGTGGTGACGGTGGCCGACGACGGCGGCAGCTCGGGACACCTGCGTCGAGAGCTCGGCATGCTGCCTCCCGGTGACATCCGCAACTGTCTGGTGGCGCTCTCCCCGCCTGGCAGCGAGCTTGCGCGCGTGTTCCAGTACCGCTTCGCCGAGGGGCAGGGGCTGGCCGGCCACGCCCTCGGCAACCTCATCATCGCGGCGCTCGCCGACATCGAAGGCGGCTTCGCCGAAGCGGTGGAGGAAGCGGGGCGGCTGCTTGGCGTCCGCGGCAGGGTACTGCCCTCCACGCTCCAGGATGTCTGGCTCTCCGGGTCAGATGCCGCCGGTCGGCTGATCAAGGGTCAGGCCGAGGTGGCCGTAAGCGACGGCCCGGTGGGGCTGGTTCGGCTCGAGCCGAAGCAGCCTGAAGGCCACGCTCCCGCGCTGGAGGCCCTTGCTTCGGCCGATGTCATCGTGATCGGTCCGGGAAGCCTGTTCACCAGCATCATCCCGAACTTCCTTGTGAGCGGTGTGCTCGAAGCTGTCGCCAGAAGCGGAGCGACGGTGGTGTACGTGTGCAACGTCGCCAACCTGCGCGGAGAGACGAGCGGCATGGACGCGGCCGACCACGTGGACGCGCTGGTTCGTCACGGACTCGACGGCCTCATCGACGTCGCGCTCGTACACGTATCCGAGCGCGGCACCGCTGAGGTGGATAGCGGCGCCGAGGTGCGCCAGCGCATCGAGACCCGAGGCATCCGGGTGCTTGGCCGCGACCTGGCCAGCACGAGCGATCCCGCTCGGCACGACGAAGCCAAACTCGCCGACGTACTCGGGGAGGTGTGGTAGATGTCGTTCACCGCCGAGGTCAAGGAGGAGCTTGCCAGGGTCGAGAACAGCAAGGACTGCTGCGCGCACGCTGAGCTTTCGGCGCTCATCCGGGTGGAGGGCACGCTGCACTACACCGGCGGCGGCCGCATGCGCCTCGAGATAGCCACGGAGACAGCTCCGGTGGCACGCAAGGTCATCAAGCTCGTGCGCAGGGTGCTCGAGCTCGAGACGGAGCTCACCGTGCGCCGCTCGGTGCTGCACCAGTCGAACAACTACCTCATCACCGTGGTGAGCCAGCCAGGGTTGTCCGAGGCGCTCACCGGCCTCGGCATCCTGGACGAGGACGGTACGCCGCTTGACAGCGTCCCTCCGTGGCTCGTGAAGAAGGACTGCTGCGCGGTGGCGTATCTGCGGGGCATGTTCCTCGGGGGCGGGTTCGTCGCGGACCCGCACGGCGATTTCCACTTTGAGCTCACCGCCGAATCCGAGGCGGTCTCCGCGGACATCGTGAAACTGATGTCTCGCTTCGGGATCAACGCGCGTGTGACGAGCAGGCGCGGCTCGTTCGCCGTCTATCTTAAAGGCGCCGAACCCATCGTGACGTTCCTCGCGCTCGTGGGTGCGCATCGCGCACTGCTGCGCACCGAAGACGTGCGCATCATCAAAGAGATGCGCAACGACGTGAACCGCCTTGTCAACGCCGAGACGGCCAATCTCCAGAAAACCGCGAACGCAGCAGCGGAGCAGGTGGCGACCGTCCGGCAGCTCGAACGGTCGCGCGGCCTTGATGCCCTTCCTCCAGCGCTGCGCGAGATCGCGCTTCTGCGGCTTGAGCATCCCGATGTCAGTCTGCGCGAGCTCGGCGAGCTCGCGGACCCGCCGCTGTCCAAGTCGGCGGTCTACCATCGAATCCGGCGGCTGGAGGAGCTGGTCGAGGAGGGTGACAACCGCTGACGACCGAGCGCGGTGCGCTGCCAAGCGTTTACGCTAGTATGCAAAGAGCGGGGCGCGCGCTCGCGCGACAGGTTCTGACGGGTACTTTTTGCCGAGGAGGGACACCAAAGTGACGATTCGTGTAGGCATCAACGGTTTCGGCCGAATCGGCCGTCTCGTCTTCCGCGCCGCCCAGGACGACCCAGCCATCGAAGTGGTGGCCGTGAACGATCTGACCGACGCCGCCACCCTCGCTCACCTTCTGAAGTACGACTCGATCCACAAGGTCTTTCCCCATGATGTGAAGGCGGGCGAGGGTGCGTTCACCGTGGACGGCCGCGAGATCAAGGTCCTCGCGCAACGCGACCCGGCCCAGCTGCCGTGGGCCGGCCTCGGTGTGGATGTGGTGGTCGAATCCACCGGCTTGTTCACGGACGCCGCCAAAGCGCAGGCGCATCGCGATGCCGGCGCGAAGAAGGTCATCATCTCGGCTCCGGCCAAGGGCGAGGACATCACGGTGGTCATCGGCGTGAACGACAAGGACTACGACGCCGGGAAGCACCACATCGTCTCCAACGCATCGTGCACCACCAACTGCCTCGCGCCGTTCGCCAAAGTGCTGCGCGACAGTTTCGGCATCAAGTATGGCTTCATGAACACGATCCACAGCTACACCAACGACCAGAACATCCTTGATCTGCCGCACAAGGACCTGCGCCGGGCGCGTGCCGCCGCGATGTCGATCATCCCGACCTCCACCGGCGCCGCGAAGGCGATCGGTCTGGTGCTGCCGGACATGAAGGGCAAGCTTGACGGGATGTCGATGCGCGTGCCCACGCCCGACGGCTCGGTCGTGGACCTTGTATGCGAACTCGAGCGGAGCGTCACGCGCGAAGACGTCAACGCCGCCATGAGGGCCGCGGCCGAAGGTCCGATGAAGGGCATTCTTGAGTACATCGAAGACCCGATCGTCTCGGTGGACGTGGTGGGCAACCCTGCCTCCTCGATCTTCGATTCGCTCCAGACGATGGTGATGGGCGGGACGGGCACGTTCGTGAAGTGCGTGTCTTGGTACGACAATGAGTGGGGCTACAGCAACCGCGTCCGCGATCTGGTCAAGATCGTCGGCTAACTCCCGCGACGAAGTGAGGCGCCGAACCACCGGCGCCTCACTTGTTCATAGGCGTTGCCTCGTTTCCGGCTCGGGAGGGACTGCATGTTCGCGAAGAAGACGGTCAAGGACGCCGACGTGCGTGGAAAGCGCGTGCTCGTACGCGTGGACTTCAACGTGCCGCTCGCCGAGGGCGCCGTCACCGACGACACTCGCGTGCGCGCCGCGCTGCCCACCATCCGCTATCTCATCGATCACGGTGCTCGCGTCATCTTGGTGAGCCACCTCGGCCGCCCGGAGGGCGTGTCCGATCCGCAGCACTCACTGCGTCCCGTGCGGCGAGCGCTGCAGCGGCTGATCGGCCGCAATGTCGCGTTCGTGG
>JAJZRZ010000091.1 GCA_021850085.1 Actinomycetes bacterium
GCGTGAGCAGCGCTGCCGCGTCGGCAAGCGCCGCGGTGCGCCCTTCGGGCCTCGACAGGTCGTGACGCGCGAGATGTGCGTCTATGGCGAACTCCAGAAGCGGTCGCGCCCCCTCGATCAGCGCACCCATGGACTCGGCACCCTCCGCTGACACGTGGTCCGCCGGGTCCATGCCGCCCGGAATCAGCGCCACATCGAGCGTCACCCGGCTGCTCGCGGCCTCGGGCGTGATGCTCCAATCCAGGAACTCCACTGCCCGAAGCGCGGCGCGCCGCCCGGCCTCGTCCCCGTCGAACAGATACACCACGCGCGTGCCGAAGCGTCCCAGAAGCTTCACGTGGCGTTCGGTGAGCGCTGTGCCGAGTGTGGCCACCGTGTTGTCGATCCCCGCTTCATGCAGCGCGATCACGTCGGTATAGCCCTCCACGACCACCGCGGTTCCAGTGGCGACGATCGCGTTGCGCGACCGGTCGAGCGCGTAGAGGTTCCCCGACTTGTGGAAAACCGGCGTCTCCTGGGAGTTCAGGTACTTAGGCTCGCCGGTGCCCACCACCCGGCCACCGAAGGCGATGGTCCGGCCATGCAAGTCGGCGATAGGGAACATGATACGGCCGAAGAACCGGTCCTTGAGCGAAGCCCCGTCTTTGAGAGCGAGGTTGGCCTCCACCATCTCCTCGCGCGAGAAACCAGCAGCCGTGAGGTGCCTCACGAGAGCGTCGCGGGCCGGCGGCGCGTAGCCGAGCAGCCAACGCTTGGCCACCTCCGACCCGAAGCCGCGTTCGGCGAGGTACTCACGCGCCTGCTTCGCACCGGCGCCGCGCGAGGTGGTGAGCTGCCTGTGGAAGAACTCGGCTGCAGCATCGCACGCCTGTACGAGTCGCTCCTTGCGGCCCGAGGAAACGCCGCTGCCACCTTCTTCGACGATGTCGATACGGGCGCGCTCGGCGAGATGGCGCACGGCGTCAGGGAACTCTAAGTGTTCCGCCTCCATCACGAAGCCGAAGGCATCGCCGCCCTTGGTGCAGCCGAAGCAGTGCCACAGCTGCGTTGCAGGGTCTATCTTGAAGCTGGGGGTCTTCTCGCCGTGGAAGGGGCAGTTCCCCCAGAAGAGACGGCCCTTCTGCTTGAGGGCGACCGTCTCGGAGACGAGCGAGACGAGGTCGGTGGCGTCACGGACACGCGCTACGTCCTGTTCGGAGATCCGGCCCATGAGACACCTCCTTCCTGTCGCGTATAGCCGGCCCGCGATCGCCGCGGCGCACAAACGAACGCTCCCGGGCGCCATTTCGGCACCCGGGAGCAGTGTACTGCACGTAGCCTGCGCGTCTAGCCGCCGTGCACCCGCAGGAACAGGGGCACGAACACGAGCGAGACGATCGTCATGAGCTTGATGAGGATGTTCATGGCCGGGCCGGAGGTATCCTTGAACGGGTCGCCCACGGTATCGCCCACGACAGCCGCCTTGTGCGCCTCGGAGCCCTTGCCACCGTGCGCGCCGCCCTCGATGTACTTCTTGGCGTTGTCCCATGCGCCGCCCGCGTTGGCCATGAACACGGCGAGCAGGAAGCCGGTCACAAGCGCTCCGGCGAGTAGGCCGGCAAGCATTGAGAGGTTGACCAGACCGACGAGGATCGGCACCGCGACCGCGATCGTGCCGGGCACGATCATCTCTTTCAGGGCGCCTTTGGTCGAGATGTCCACACACGCGGCGTAATCCGGCTTGCCGGTGCCCTCCATGATCCCGGGAATTTCGCGGAACTGGCGACGCACCTCGCCGATCATGGCGAAAGCGGCGCGACCCACCGCCCCCATCGTCAGCGCTCCGAACAAGAACGGGAGCATGCCGCCGACGAACAGTCCTGTGATGACGTAAGGGTTCTCAAGCGACATGTCGATGGACAGCCCGCCGAGCGAGAGGCTCTGGCGGAACGCGACGAACAGTGCGAGGGCCGTGAGACCCGCTGAGCCGATGGCGAAGCCCTTGGCGATGGCGGCGGTGGTGTTGCCCACACTGTCGAGCGAGTCCGTGATCTTGCGGATGTCCTTGCCCATGTGCGCCATCTCGGCGATGCCGCCGGCGTTGTCGGCGACCGGGCCGTAGGCGTCGACACCGACGGTGATCGCGGTGATCGAGAGCATGCCGAGCGCCGCGAGCGCGATGCCATAGATGCCCGACAGGTCGTTGTCCGGCACTGCGGCGTTGCCCATCACATACGAGGCGATGATGCCGATGCCTACCACGAGGATCGGCAGGGCCGTCGACATCATGCCGGTACCGAGGCCCTGGATGATGTTGGTGGCAGTACCGGTCTCCGATGCCTCGGCAATCTTCTTCACCGGGCTGAAGTGGTCCGAGCAGTAGTACTCGGTGATCTTGCCGATCGCGATACCAGCAGCCAGACCCGCCACCACGGAACCGAGATACCACAGGCGCGCGGGCTCTGTGATGCTGCTCCAGTGCCAGAACAGGAACGCCATGGCGGCGACTTCAAGGATGGCGGCGACGTAGGTGCCCTTGTTGAGCGCCGAGTGAAGGTTTCCACCCTCCTTGGCGTTCACGGCGAACAGCCCGATGATGGACGTGATGATGCCGAAGCCGGCGATCAGCAGTGGGGCTGACAGTCCATAGAGTAAGTCGAGAGACTTGTCACTTCCCGCCACGTACCACAGTGACACGGCGAGAACCATGGGCGCGAGGATGGAGCCGACGTAGCTCTCGAAGAGGTCAGCGCCCATGCCGGCCACATCACCCACGTTGTCGCCTACATTATCGGCGATGACGGCCGGGTTGCGTGGGTCGTCCTCTGGGATCCCGGCCTCGACCTTGCCCACGAGGTCGGCACCCACGTCGGCGGCCTTGGTGTAGATGCCGCCGCCTACGCGCGCGAAAAGAGCGATCGAGCTGGCGCCCATCGCGAAGCCGTTGACGATCTCGGCGTTCTCGACCGGGTTCACGCCCATGATGAACATGGAGATGGCCCACAGCGACAGACCGCCCAAACCGAACGAAGCGACAGTGAGGCCCATCGTCAACCCTGAGCGGAATGCGATGGTGAGGGCCTTATGGACGCCCTCGGTCGCGGCCTGCGCGGTGCGCGAGTTGGCGCGCGTGGCGATGTACATGCCGATGTACCCAGCGGCCGCAGACAGGACCGCGCCCGAGAGGAACGCCACCGCGGTCAGCCAAGTGACGGCCATGCCGAGCACGACCGCCACAACGAGCGCGAAGACGACGAGTACGCGGTATTCGCGCATGAGGAACGCTAGTGCGCCTTCCTGTGTCGCCTTGGAGATCTCCTGCATCCGTTCGCTACCCGGATCCTGTTTTAGCACCCAGCGGGCGAGGTAGAGCGCGACACCGAACCCGATGACGGCCGCTGCGGGGGCAAGCCAAGCGATCCACTCCTGCATGTCTGCCTCTTTCTCCTCCGGTTGACGTGCGAAGCGCGATGGATTGCACGAGGCCCCTCGGCGCTTTGGCGATGATAGCCGACCTTGTATGGTGCGGCAACAAATCCCGAACCGCCGCTAGACCCTCCAGCGGTTGGGGATCATCAACTGCTCGTAGGTCCGTATCGCGAAGCGGTCGGTCATGCCCGAAACGTAGTCGGTTACCGCCTGGGCGAGGCTCTCCCCCTCGGCAGGGCGCTCGTCTTCCGGCAGGTCCTCTTGGTGCGTCATATAGTGGTCGAAAAGCGTTCGCACCACTCCGTAGGCCTTGGGCTCCTCGGCCTTGGCGTTGGGCGAGAGGTACACGTTGTCGAAGAGGAACGCCCGCAAGTCCATCATCGCCTTGTGGACCGTCTCGTCCATGGCCACGGCGGAGGACACCGCCGTGGTCTCGATCAGGCTGTCCACCATGGTCGAGATGCGCTGGTTCATGTTCGTCCCGAGTACCGCAAGCGGCTCGCGCGGCAGATCCTCCTCGGTCAGAACACCCGCGCGCACCGCATCGTCGATGTCGTGGTTCACGTACGCGACGCGGTCGCATATCGCCACGAGCTGGCCCTCAAGCGTCTCCGCGCGCTTGCGTCCCGTGTGCCGCGCTATCCCGTCCCGCACCTCCCACGTGAGGTTCAGGCCCTTGCCCTCATATTCCAGTCGCTCGACGATGCGCAGGCTCTGCAGGTTGTGATGGTAGCCATTCGGCGCGCTCGGGTCCTTGCCGTGCAATTTGCGCAGCGCGTCGCTGAGCGCCGCCTCTCCGGTATGGCCGAAGGGAGTGTGTCCGAGGTCATGGCCCAGCGCGATCGCCTCGGTGAGATCCTCGTTCAGGCTCAGGGCACGGGCGACGCTCCGCGAGATCTGGGAAACCTCGAGCGTGTGCGTGAGGCGCGTGCGGTAGTGGTCGCCTTCGGGTGCGAGGAACACCTGCGTCTTGTGCGACAGCCGCCGGAAGGCCTTTGAGTGCAGGATCCGGTCGCGGTCACGCTGGAAGTCCGTACGGTACGGATCCAGCTTCACCGGCGTCTCACGGCCACGTGAACGCGATGAGAGCGCGGCGCGCGGCGACAGCCGACGCGCCTCCTCGGCCTCGAACACGTCGCGCGTCAGAATCCCGCCGCTCACACACTCCCCGCCCGTCGTATGCGGCAGCGATGCCGGGCCATGAGGCCCGGCATCGCTGCCCCGTCCTATCGGTTGTCCGAGCACGCCGCCTTGTGCGCGAGCGTCGCCTGCGCGGCCGCAAGCCGTGCCAGCGGTACGCGATAGGGCGAGCAGCTCACGTAATCGAGCCCGATGCCGAAGAAGATCTTCACCGACTCAGGATCGCCGCCGTGCTCGCCGCACACTCCGAGCTTGAGGTTCGGATTGGAGGCACGCCCACGCTCGCATCCCATCTCCACAAGTTTGGCCACACCGGCGTCGATGGTCTCGAACGGGTTGCGCGTCAGCACCTTGCGCTCCAGGTAGCGCGGCAGAAACTTGCTCTCGATGTCGTCGCGGGAGAAGCCGAACGTGGTCTGCGTGAGGTCGTTCGTGCCGTAGCTGAAGAACTCGGCCACCTCGGCGATCTCACCGGCGCACACCGCGGCCCGGGGCAGCTCGATCATGGTGCCCACCGGGATGTCGAGTTCGACGCCCTCGGCCGCACACACGTCAGCGATCACCGCCACGGTCTCCTCGCGCAGCGTGGCGAGCTCTTGCCGTACGCTCACGAGCGGGATCATGATCTCTGGCAGCGGGTCCTTGCCGGCCTTCTTGAGCTCGCACGCGGCGCGCGCGATCGCCTGTACCTGCAGCGCGTAGAGCTCGGGATGCACGATGCCGAGTCGGCACCCGCGCAAGCCGAGCATGGGGTTCATCTCGGCCATGGAGTCGATCTGGGCGAGGAGCTTGCGCTTCGCGGCGATGCGCTCGGCGGGTTCGCCGGCGCACTCGGCGCGGACGATCTCCACCTCCAGTTCGCGGGGTGAGTCGAGGAATTCGTGGAGCGGCGGGTCGAGCAGGCGCACCGTGACCGGCAGGCCGTCCATCGCCTCGAATATCCCCAGGAAGTCCGAGGTCTGCACCGCCAGCAGCTTCTCCAGGGCCGCCGCTCGCACGCTCGCATCTGCGGCGAGTATGAAGTCTTGGATTATGCCCTTTCGCTCACCGAGGAACATGTGCTCGGTGCGGCAAAGCCCGATGCCGGCAGCACCGAACGTGCGGCCGAGCGCGGCGTCGTCGGGCGTATCGGCGTTCGCGCGCACACCCATGCTGCGGGACTCATCGGCCCAGTGCAAGATGGTGTCGAAGTCGCCGGAGACCTCCGGCTGTACAAGGTCCACGGCGCCGAGCACCACGATACCGGTGGTTCCGTCGATGGAGATGATGTCGCCCTCGCGGAGCACGATGTCCGTGCCGCTCACGGTCGCCTGCCTGGCCTTGGCGTCGATCCTCAGCGCCTCGGCGCCGCACACCGCCGGCTTTCCCATACCGCGCGCCACCACGGCCGCGTGCGAGGTCTTGCCGCCGTGGCTCGTGAGGATGCCCTGCGCGGCTATCATTCCGTGGAGGTCATCCGGTGTCGTCTCCCAACGGACGAGGATCACCTTGCGTCCCTCGGCAGCGGCAGCCTCCGCGTCATCGGCTGTGAAGACGACCTCGCCCACCGCAGCACCGGGGCTCGCGTTCAGACCTTTGGCGAGCACGTCATAGGTGGCGGTCTTGTCGAACTGCGGGTGCAGCAGCTGATCGAGCTGCGCGGGGTCGATGCGCAGAACCGCCTCCTCGCGGGAGATCATGCCCTCGGCCACCATGTCCACGGCTATCTTGAGCGCTGCGCGCGCGGTGCGCTTGCCGATGCGGGTCTGCAGCATCCACAGCGTGCCCTCCTGGATGGTGAACTCGATGTCGCACATGTCGCGATAGGCGTTCTCGAGGATCTCGAAGACTTTGTAGAGCTCCTCCCCAGCCCCGGGCAGCACCTCGGCCAGCTCAGAGATCGGCCGGGTCTTGCGGATGCCGGCCACCACGTCCTCGCCCTGTGCGTTGGTGAGGAAGTCGCCGTAGTACTCCCTGGTGCCGTCGGCGGCGTTGCGTGTGAATCCCACGCCTGTACCGGAGGTCTCGCCCATGTTGCCGAAGACCATCGCCTGCACGTTCACGGCGGTGCCGAGGTCATCAGCGATCTTCTCGAGGCGCCGGTAGTCGCGCGCCCGACGATTGTTCCAGCTCTTGAAGACGGCTTCGATGGCCAGATCGAGCTGCTTGTCGACCTCCTGCGGGAATACGACCTTCCCTTCCTCCAC
>JAJZRZ010000092.1 GCA_021850085.1 Actinomycetes bacterium
CTGCCGCATATGATAGAAAAGGCGCGCTTGTGAACGCCCAGCCACGGCAGCAGAATCCCGGGTATTGCTGCGTCCAGCGCGGCCATGTCGGACGTATACATGGTCCAACTGAGGATGTTGGCTGCAGCCATGCCCTCGCCCGCAAGAATGCGGCCCAGAACGTCGAGGATCGCTGATAACTGGCTCTGCATGTCGATGCCGACCAAGTCGAGCGTTTCCAGCCCACCCTTAAGCGGCGCAACACCTGAAATATACAGCGTGTCGCCGTCGAGGACCGGAACGCGGCTGACATCGCGATCCACCATGAGTGTCGCCAGATCCGACACGGTGGTATCCGCCTGCACGGTGATCGGATCCGCGGTCATGACGTCCTCGACGGTGGCGCCGACGGCCTTCTTCAGCTCGGCCTCGAACCGCTGCGTGGCGGGAGGGTACATGATCAGTCCGTCGAGCAGGTGCAGATACGTGGGGAACTCCATCTTGACGTCCTGCATGATCAGGTCGCCCTCGGTGACTATGCCCACCAAGCGGGTCCCGTCCATCACCGGAAGCGCGCCAACTCGCCTGTCGACCATCAGGCGAGCGGCGTCGGTGACCGAAAGATCGCCGTGAACCGTCACCGGGTCCGGCGTCATGATGTCGCGTGCGGTCAGTTCAGCCATGGTGCCTCCGTCTCTGGGCGCCCGGCCGTGTGCCGAGGTCACCATGATTCTACTCGCCCGTCACGTCTCGCACAGCATCAGGGAGGTGGTCGGTGATGTCCGCCGACGTGAAGCAGGTGACGGTGAGTCGTCTGGTTCCGTGCTCGGCCGCCCTGCCGTGCAGAAAAGCCCCGAGCACTGCGGCGTCGAAGGCCGGGACACGGTGGGCCAGCAGCGCGCCGAGCATCCCGGAGAGCACGTCGCCCGAACCGGCGCGCGCGAGCCCGGCGTTCCCAGCGACCACGACCGCCCGTCGTGTCGAGCTCGCGACGATGGTCCGCGCACCTTTGAGCAGGCACACGGCTTGGGGGCCGCACATCGATACAGCGGCGGTCACGCGGTCGGACTGGATGGAGGGCGTGGGAACGCCGAGGATTCGAGCGGCCTCGCCGGGATGCGGCGTGACGATCAGCGGCGCCTCCCGCTCGCCAAGACTTTCCATGCCCGAGGGGAGGGCGTTGAGCGCATCGGCGTCCAGGACGAGCGGAGCAGGCGCCTCGGCGATGAGCCTGCCCACGAGTTCCGAGACTACCCCGCCTGTCGTGAGCCCGGGCCCAGCGACGACGGCATCAGCGTCCGAGACCGCCTCCACGCACGCCGTCACGCTCGATACGGTACCGTCCGGTCCGGCGGGGACCGCTCTCACGAGGGCGTTCGGGGCAGCGGCTCTCACTATGTCGGCGACAGGCTCTGGGACCACGACCACCGTGAAGCCAGGGCCCATGCGCAACGCACCGCGCGCGGCGAGGACCGCGGCCCCCGGATAGGTGGTCGAACCAGCCAGGATCGCCACCCTTCCCCGCGATCCTTTGTGGTCCTGGGGGCCGGGCCAAGGAAAAGCCGCGCGCAGGTCGGTCGCGTCGGGGACCTCGAGCGCGCCGGGGACATCGGTCCAGCCAACCGGTATGCCGATCTCGGCCACCAAGACGCGGCCCGCGTGCTCCGCTCCAGGGTACAGGAGCAGCCCGGGCTTGGGTGCCGTGAATGTCACGGTCACATCGGCGCGCACCGCCGGACCCGCAACGGCGCCCGTATCGGCATTCACACCTGACGGAACGTCGGCGGAGACCACGAACGCCCCGGACGTGGCGATGGCGTCGAGCACGAGCGCCGACACGCCTTCCGGCGGACCCTTGAAACCGAATCCGAAAACGGCGTCCACCACGACCGCGGCGTTCGAGACCAGCGCGTCGGCCGGTCCGCCGGCCAGCTCCCATCGGATACCGGACTCTACCGCTGCCTCCGCGGCGGATCGCGCGACACCGCCCAGTTCGCTGGGAGCGCGCAAGCAGAGCACAACGCACTCACGGCCCGCCTCGTGCAGCCGATGCGCGGCCACCCACCCGTCTCCGCCGTTGTTTCCCGGACCGCATACCACCGCGACCGGCCCGTCGGGCGCCGAGGAGAGCACCTCGTCGGCCAGCGCTTCGCCGGCGCGACGCATCAACTCCCCCAGCGTCGCCACACCCTCCACTACGGCGCGGTCCTCCACCGCGCGCATCTGCTCCGCCGTCAGCGCGTAGCGCATGTCATCCCCCGTCGAACAGGCCGGGCCTAGCGCCGTGGCCTGCTTCATCATCGCACACGCCGTTCAGACCTCTTCGTTCCCCACATCATCGAGCAGCGCTCGCGCGTCCTTGAACGAGGCAGCAAGGCGCTGAGCGGGAGTCTGTGGCTCCTCCTGTCGCGCCGGCCGCATCCGCTCCGTGATGGCCACGGCCGAGGCCACCGCGGTCTTGTGCGTGAAGGAGAGCGAGAGGTGCACCTCGATCACGCCGGAGGCCTCGGCGACCTCGGCGGCACGACCGCTCAGGACGGGCACCGGGCGCCCGCGTTCGTCCCGGCGCACCTCGACGTCGCGGAACCGCATACCAGAGAATCCGGTACCGAGCGCCTTGAGCACCGCCTCTTTCGCGGCGAAACGCATCGCGTAGTGGATCTCGGGCTTGTTGCGTCTGTCGCAGTACGCGCGCTCCTCCTCCGAGAAGAGTCGCTCCTTCATCCGCGGCCTGCGCTCGAGCGCATCGCGCATCCGCTCGATCTCGACGATATCGACGCCGAGCCCTGTCACCGTCAGCACGTCGGTCACCGCTACTCCACCGTCACAGATTTCGCGAGGTTCCTCGGCTGGTCCACGTTACACCCGCGAAGCGTGGCGATGTGATAAGCAAGCAGCTGAAGCGGGATCGTCGCGGGTATGGCCGAGATCGCCTCGCTCGTGCGCGGCACGTACAGGACATGCTCCACGTGGCGCGCGATCTCGTCATCGCCGTGGGTGGCCACCGCGATCACCCGGCCGCCGCGCGCGCGGACCTCCTGGATGTTGCTCACCACCTTCTCGTAGGTGCGGCCCTGCGTGGCCACCACCACGACGGGTACCTCCTCGGTGATGAGCGCGATCGGGCCATGCTTCATCTCGCCTGCAGGGTATGCCTCCGCATGGATATAGCTGATCTCCTTGAGCTTGAGAGCGCCCTCCATCGCCACCGGCACGCCGATACCGCGTCCCAGGAAGAGCGAGGAACGAACGCCTGTATACTCGCGCGCGCAAGCCTCGATGCCGTCGGCGCCACCGAGTATGGCTTCGGTGGTCTCGGGCAGGCGCGACACCTCGTCCCAGATGTGCGCCACGTCGTGCTTGCCGAGCGTGCCCCTGGCCTGCGCAAGCTTGAGGGCGAGCACCGTGAGAGCCGCGATCTGCGCCGTGAAGGTCTTGGTTGCGGCGACACCGATCTCCGGGCCTGCGTGCGTGTAGATGACCCCGTCGCTCTCACGCGTGACGCGGCTTCCCACCACGTTGGTGATGGCGAAGGCCTTCGCGCCTCGGCCACGCGCCTCCCGGACGCCTGCGAGCGTGTCCGCCGTCTCGCCTGACTGGGTGATGGCCACGACGAGCGTGCCGCTGTCGACGATGGGTTGCCGGTACCGGAACTCGCTCGAGACATCCACCTCGACGGGCACGCGAGCCCACGCTTCCACCAGGGTCTTGGCGACGAGGCCGGCATGGTAGCTCGTGCCGCACGCCACTATGAACACACGCTCGATGGCGGCTATCTCGGCCTCGGTCATCGCCAGCTCGGAGAGCTGGACGATCCCGTCGGAGCCGAGCCGGCCACGCAAGGTCTCACGGATGGCTGTGGGCTGCTCGTTGATTTCCTTGAGCATGAAGGTCTCGTAGCCGCCCTTCTCGGCGGCGTCCAAATCCCACTCCACGTGGATCCGTTCGGGCTCCCTCAGCACCCCGTCCTCGCCGAAGACAGTGACGCTGTCGCGCCGAACGAGCGCGACATCCCCGTCCTCCAGCACGAGGACCTCACGAGTATGCTCGAGGACGGCCGGGATGTCGCTCGCCACGATCGTCTCGTCCTCTCCCACGCCGATGATGAGCGGCGAGTCGTTGCGCGCCGCGACGATCGTATCCGGCTCGGCTTCGTGCACGACTGCGAGCGCGTAGCTTCCGGTGAGGCGACTGACCGTTCGCCGGACCGCCGTTACGAGGTCCCCCTCGTAGTAACTCTCCACGAGGTGGGCGACGCTTTCGGTATCGGTCTGCGAACGAAGCACGTGCCCGGCAGCGGCGAGCTCCTCCCGCAGCTCCAGGTAGTTCTCGATAATGCCGTTGTGCACCACCGCGATACGGCCCGTGCAGTCAGCGTGCGGGTGAGCATTCTGCTCGTTGGGCCTGCCATGCGTCGCCCAGCGCGTGTGCCCTATGCCGACCGTACCCGGCAGCGGACATGCGGCCACTGCCTCGGTGAGGTGGTGCAGCTTCCCCACGCGTCTGACGAGGTCGATACCCCCCGTACCCATGATGGCCACTCCGGCAGAGTCATACCCCCGGTACTCAAGCCGCGCCAAGCCGCCGAGCAGGATGTCGCTCGCCTGCCGAGAGCCGATGTATCCGACGATTCCGCACATGGACGTACTCCTTCTTCAAGAGGCGCGAGAGTCGGTGCGCGGCCTATGCTGCCGAGAAGGGTGCGTAGGCGCGCGATTGCGGCTCTGTGATGCCGCTGTCGTCTGAACACCGGTCCGGCGGCCTCTTGTCTCCTGTGGTCGCCCGCAGGTTTTGCGTGCCGCCGTGTCGACCCCGGTGGGCCGGAGGACCATCCGCCGAGTCTTTCGATGGGCCCTCTCCTCGTCACCTGACACCCGGTCCGTCAGGCCTGGCGCTTGCGAAACGAATATCGACGCAGGGACCCCCTTCCTCTCGAGCATCTCAGAGGTGATTCTACCAAAGCGCGGTGACCCGACCGCTCGGAGGGGCCAAACGTTGCCGCCTCGCTACCCGAGTTCGTCTTTCACCACAGCCGCGAGACGGTCGGCCACTCCGCGGGCCTGGGCGAGGTCGGCGGCCTCCACCATCACCCGGACGAGCGGCTCGGTCCCTGACGCACGGACCAGTACCCGCCCCGTCTCCCCCAGCTCGGTCTCGGCGGCTCGTATGGCGACCGCCACGGCGGAACTGCCCGATAGCAGCTCGCGATGGGCAACAGGCACGTTGTGCAGCACCTGCGGGTAATGGGTCATCACGCCGGCGAGCTCGGAGAGCGGTCTGCCGGAGCGGTGCACGACCGACGCGAGCTGAAGCGCGGTGATGAGGCCGTCACCCGTGGTGGCATGCTCGAGGAAGATGATGTGCCCCGACTGCTCTCCGCCGAACACCGCTCCGGATGACCGCATCTGGTCGAGCACGTAGCGGTCACCCACACGCGTCTTCACCACAGCTATGCCCGACTTGTGCAACACCTTCTCGAAGCCGAGATTGCTCATCACAGTCGAAACCACCGTGTGCTGGCGCAGCGCTCCCCGCTCGAGCAGATCGAGCGCGCACACCGCCATGATCGCGTCGCCGTCAACGGGCTCCCCGGTCTCGTCGACCGCGAGCACTCGGTCGGCGTCCCCGTCGTGCGCGATGCCCAGATCGAAGTTCCCTGCGCTCACCACCCCCGCCACGACTTCGAGATGAGTGGATCCGCTGCCGAGGTTGATGTCCATGCCGTTCCAGTCGCAGTTGACCGCGTGCACCTCGGCACCCACGGCCCTGAAGGCACCGGGGCTCGTACGGGCCGACGCACCGAGCCCGCGGTCGATCGCGACGCGCAGGCCGTCAAGGCGTGCTGGTACCGTGGCGACCGCATGCGCCACGTAGCGCTCGCAGGCGTCCGCCACCACCGATGTGGTGCCGACCTTCGTGCCCGCGGGCCTGAGGTTGCTGCGCTCGGAGACGAGGAACTCTTCGATCTCGTCCTCGATCTCATCGGGGAGCTTGAACCCGTCACGGTCGAAAAGCTTGATGCCGTTGTACTCGGCCGGGTTGTGGGACGCCGAGATCACGACGCCGCCATCGGCCTGCAGATCGCGGGCGAGGAACGCCACGGCCGGTGTGGGAACGATGCCAGCTCGCAGCGCGTCCACACCCGAGGAGCAGATGCCTGCCACGATCGCAGCTTCGAGCATGTCGCCGCTTCGCCGCGTATCCATCCCCACCACGATCCGGCCCCGACCCCGCTCGCCGAGGAAGTGGCCAGCAGCCTCCCCAAGCTTGAACGCGAGCTCGGGGGTGAGCTCGCTGTTGGCAACGCCGCGAACGCCGTCGGTCCCGAACAGTCGCACCATTGGACACTCCCATCACGCACAAGGCCCGCCACAAGGGCGGGCCTTGATGATACAGAAAAGTGCTCGCCTCGCGAGTCTAGCGCTTCGAGAACTGCGGACGCTTGCGGGCCTTCTTGAGGCCGTACTTCTTGCGCTCGACCATGCGGGGGTCTCGACGAAGCAGTCCGGCGCGCTTGAGCTCGCCGCGATAGTCGTCACCAGCCTCCAGCAGGGCTCGGGCGATGGCATGACGCAGCGCGCCCGCCTGACCCGACAGGCCGCCACCTTTGATGTTGGCGATGACATCGAAGTGACCCACGGTCTCAGTGGCCTTGAACGGCTGCTCGACGTAGCCCTTCAGCACCTCCCGGCCGAAGTACTCCGCGAATGCGCGCCCGTTCACGCTGA
>JAJZRZ010000093.1 GCA_021850085.1 Actinomycetes bacterium
ACGGGTTCGTCACGTCGCGGGGCGCCCGGGTGATCTCGGTGGACGCCGGTGCCCACGACGAAGCCGTTGCCATCATCAGCCATGTCCCCCATGTCGCGGCGGCCGCGCTCGTCGAGCTGGCGAGCGGCCGTGCGCAAGAGGCGGGGGCGGACCTCCTACGGCTTGCCGCGGGGGGCTTCAAGGACATGACGCGCATCGCTGCCGGGAGCCCGGAGCTGTGGACCGGCATCTGTCTCGACAACGCACCGGCTGTCATCGCCGGCATCGATGGACTCGGTGAGGTGCTGGCGGAGTTCCGCTCGGCGGTGGCCGAGGGCGATGCCACCCGCGTGCGCGAATGGCTGGAACGCGCTGCGATCGTGCGTCGCGCTCTGCCCGCGCAGTGGGTGCCCGCAACCGCGAGCCTGCGCGAACTCACCGTGCCGGTCACCGACCGTCCTGGCGTCGTGGGTATCGTCACCACGGCCGTCAGCCGCGCGGGATGCAACATCGAGGACATCGAGATCGACCACCGCTCGGAGGACGCAGCGTGGCTGCGCATGGTGCTAACCGACGAGGGGGACACCGACGCGCTCATCGCCGAGCTGGAGACGCGCGGTTTCGCGCCCACCCTTCGGCCGCTCGAGGACGGCGAGGAATGATGGAGCTGGTCGTCGCACCTGCGTGCAGCGCGCTCTCCGGGACGGTCCGGGTCCCCTCGGACAAGTCCATGTCCCACCGCGCGGTGCTCTTCGCCGGGATGGCGAACGGCACGTCGCTCGTACGCGACGTCCTGGACAGCGCCGATGTGCGCTCCACGATCTCGGCTCTGCACTGGCTCGGAGCGGGGGTGCGGGTACTGGGGGGTGGCCCGCGCGGGCTGGTTCTCGAGATCACGGGATGGGGGGACCGCGGCCCCACCCAGCCGCAGGGGCCGGTGGATTGCGGGAACTCGGGCACCACCGCGCGCCTGTTGATGGGTGTGCTGGCCGGATGGCCCGTTCGGGTGACCCTTACGGGCGACAGCTCGCTGTCCCGACGGCCGATGCGGCGCGTCGCCGATCCGCTCAGGTCGATGGGGGCACGGGTGGACATGGCGGGGGACGGCACGCTGCCCGTGACTGTCCATGGCGCCCGGCTTTCGCCGGTCGCCTACGCGTCGCCGGTCGCGAGCGCCCAGGTCAAGACCGCGATCCTGCTCGCTGGCCTGCGCGCGGACGGTACGACGACCGTGACCGAGCCAGCGCCCAGCCGAGACCACACCGAGCGCATGCTCCCGGCCTTCGGCGTGTCGGTCTCCCGCGAAAGCCCCCTTCGTGCCGCGGTGGCCGGTCCCGTCGCGCTCACCGCGGCCGAGGTCACCGTCCCGGCCGACCCGTCGTCAGCGGCGTTCCTTGCGGTGGCGGCCACCCTCCTGGAGAACAGCAGCCTCGTGCTGCCTGATGTGGCGGTGAACCCGACACGGACAGGCTTCCTTGGTGTGCTGGAAAGGATGGGGGCTGAGATCGTGGTGCGTCCCGCAGAGCCGATGGGCACGGAGCCGATCGCGACTTTGGAGGTGCGCTCCGCACGGTCGCTTCGAGCCACGCGTGTGCCGGCCGAGGAGGTCCCGTCGCTGATCGACGAGGTGCCGATCCTGGCTCTCGCGGCGGCGCGTGCGCAGGGAATGACACGCTTCGAGGGTGTGGGAGAGCTCCGCGTCAAGGAATCCGACCGCCTGGAAGCGGTGCGCTCAGGGCTCGAGGCGGTCGGCGTCCCCGTTCGGGCTGGTGCGGACTGGCTCGAGGTCACCGGGACCGCCGCGCTTCAAGGCGCGCGCCTGTCCTCGCTCGGCGACCATCGACTTGCGATGACGTGGGCGATCGCTGGGCTGCTGGCCGCGGGGAGGACTGTGGTGGATGCCTTCGAAGCCGTCGATGTGTCGTATCCGACGTTTCGGGATGATGTCGAAGCGCTGCTCGGGCGCCGCTTGGCGTGAAGCGGCATGCTAGAATGCCTCTGCTGCCAACCTGAGCAGGGAGAACTCTCGTGATCATCGCTATCGACGGGCCAGCCGCAAGCGGGAAGTCCACCGTTGCCAAGGCTGTCGCCCGTCGTCTGGACGTGCGGCACCTGGACACAGGTGCGATGTACCGGGCCGTTGCGTGGCTGGCTCTCGAGGAGGGCATCGCGCTCGATGACCGTGCGTCGCTGGCGGATCTCGCTTCGGCCAACCCGGTCGAGTTCGACTATGCACACGGCGCCCCCGTGGCTACATCGGTCCGGATCGCCGGTTTGGACGTCACCTCGGCCATCCGCTCGCCCGAGGTCGATGCGGCGGTGAGTCCTGTCGCGGCGGTGCACGGGGTGCGGGAGACACTCGTCGCACAGCAGCGCACGCTTGCCGACGCGCGAGATACGGTCGTCGAGGGGCGCGACATCGGCACGGTGGTCTTTCCGGATGCCGAGGTGAAGGTGTTCCTGACCGCCTCTGCCGCCGAACGCGCACGACGAAGGCAGGCCGATTTGGTTGCGCAAGGCCACGCCGTCGAGCAGGCAGAGGTCCGTTCGAGGCTGGAACGTCGCGATCACATCGACTCCACGCGGACGGCAAGCCCGCTCGAGGCCGCCACCGACGCTGAGATTCTGGATACCACCGGCATGAGCGTCGATAGGGTCGTGGACGCCATCGTCACGCGTGTCGAGGCCGCACGATGAGCCGCTTCGTGCTTGCACGCGGGGTGCGTGCCACGCTCGGAAGGCTCGTGCTTCTGCTTTTCCGCACGCGCGTGACCGGCGACGAGAACATTCCCGGCGGCGGAGCGCTTCTCGCCGGCAACCATGTCTCGTACATGGACCCCGTCCTGTTGTGGTGCGCGTCCCCGCGCCCCGTGCACTTCATGGCCAAGCGGGAGCTGTGGGAGAACCCTGTCATCCGGTGGTTGTTGCCCCGACTGTGGGGTTTTCCGGTCAGCCGCGGCGAGGCCGACCGTGCCGCCATCACCACGGCGACCAGCCTGCTGAGCTCCGGGGAGCTTGTCGGCGTTTTTCCCGAGGGCAGCAGGTCGTCGGATCCTGGCGCCGATCTTGGCGAGGCCCACGGAGGCGCCGCGTTCATCGCCCTGCGGGCCGGAGTACCGGTGGTCCCAGTCGCCTTCACCGGCACGGAGAAGGTGTGGCCGCGTGGCCGGACGTTGCCCCGGTTGGCGCGCACGGCCATCCGCATCGGCACTCCTGTTCTTCCTGCCGAGGTGCTGCCTCAGGGGGGAAGGAAGGAGAGGGTCGAGGCGCTGACACGCCTGGTGATGGAGAGGATCGCCGAAGAGCTGGCTCACGCAAGAAAGGCGGCACCATGAAGGTGATCGTAGCGCGGCACGCCGGCGTTTGCTACGGCGTCGAGCGCGCCTTGAAGCTTGCCGATGAGGCCGCCGCAGCGGGTGGGGACGTCGCGACGCTCGGCCCGCTGATCCACAACCCGCAGGCCGTGGCCGCGCTACAGGGCAAGGGCGTCGGCGTCGCGTCGAACCTCGACGATGTCGCTCAAGGCACCCTGATCATCAGGTCGCACGGCGTCGACCCGGCCGTGATCGTCGCTGCTGAGAACAAGGGCCTCGCGGTCATCGACGCCACGTGCCCATTCGTCCGAGCCGCCCACACGTGTGCGGCAGACCTCGCCGCCGCTGGGTATCGCGTGGTGATCGTCGGCGAATCGGACCATCCCGAGGTCGAGGGTATCCTTGCGCACGCAGGGGGTGAGGCGCTCATCGTCCAGCGCGCCGGCGACCTTCCGTCCAAACCGCCGTCCCGGCGCATCGGAATCGTCGTGCAGACCACCCAGCCGCCCGCGGTGCTGCAAGAGGTCGTGGGTGCCCTCCTGCCGCGCGTGGCCGAGCTGCGCGTGTGCAACACGATCTGCAGCGCGACAGCCAAGCGGCAGGAGTCAGCCGCGGAGCTTGCCGACGGCGTGGACGTCATCGTGGTTGTGGGCGGGCACAACTCAGGCAACACTACGCGGCTCACGGAGATCTGCAGTGCGCGCAACCCGCGCACGCACCACGTGGAGACCGCCGACGAGCTCGAGGAGGTCTGGTTCGCAGGTGCCGAGATCGTCGGCGTGACCGCCGGTGCATCGACACCCGATGAGCAGATCCGCGGCGTAATCGATGCGATTGAGGCGCTCGCCGGCGATGCCTGAGACCGCGTCTTCCGGGGGCGTGGTCGCGGCGGTGGAGCCGACCACGGCCGCCGAAGCACTTCTTCGTCCCGGCGATCTCGTGCTATCGGTCGACGGGCAGCGTCTGCGTGACGTCATCGACTGGTGGTGGTACACGGACGAACCTGTCTTCACGCTCGAGATCGTGCGCTCGGGAGAGCGTCTCGAGCTCGCGGTGCAACGGTGCCCCGGTCAAGCGCTCGGCGTTCGCTTCACCGAAAGCGTCTTCGACGGTATCCGGGAGTGCGACAACGCCTGCGCCTTCTGCTTCGTCTTCGCACTGCCGAAAGGATTGCGTCCCGCGTTGTATGTGCGTGATGACGACTTCCGGCTCTCGTTTCTTTCCGGCAACTTCATCACGCTCACGAACGTGAGCGACGCCGACATCGACCGCATCATCGGACAGCACCTGTCGCCGCTGTATGTGTCCGTGCACGCCGTGGACCCCGTCGTCCGTCGGCGACTGATCTGCCCCACGGCAGAGGATCGCGCGCTGGAAGCCCTCGACTCGCTGCTCGAAGGTGGCATCGGGACGCACGTGCAGATCGTGCTGGTGCCCGGGGTCAACGACGCAGAGGTGCTCGATGAGACGCTTGCATACCTGGCCGAGCGCGACGGCATCCTCTCAGTGGGCTGCGTACCCATGGGCTACACCGAGCACCAACGCAAGTGGCATTCGTCGTTCGACACGGCGAGCGCCCGTGCAGTGCTCGAGCGCATAGACGTATGGCAACGTCTGATGCGGGCGCGCTCGGGCGTTGGTTGGGTGTACGCCGCCGACGAGCTTCACCTGCTCGGCGGGGTACCCGTCCCGCTCGCCGAGGCCTACGACGGTTTCCCCCAGTACGAGAACGGAATCGGGATGACACGTCTTTTCATCGAGGAGCTCCGGGCGGCCGCAGCCGGCCGCAGCTCGCCGGCGACTTTGGTGACGGGAGAGCTTTTCGCGCCTGTCCTGCGCGAGACACTGTCGGAGAACGGGTGGCGGGAAGTGCGTGTGCTGCCTGTTTCGAACCAGCTGTTCGGCGGTAACGTGAGTGTCACAGGGCTGCTCAGCGGGCGCGATATCGCCCATGCGATCGCCCATGACGCGGGATCAGGTCCGTACTACGTGCCTGACCTCGTGCTAAACTGCGACGGGCTGCTGCTGGACGACGTTCGGGGGGTTGAACTGGCAGCGCTCGCGGGCGCAGATGTGCGCTTCGTAGGCAGTGACGCGGGCAGCCTTGTGCGGGCCCTTGTATCGGGAGAGGCAGCTTCGCGATGACGCTACCCATCGTTGCGGTGGTGGGACGCCCGAACGTCGGCAAGTCGACGTTCGTGAACCGGATCATCCAGACGCAGAACGCTATCGTGCACCAGCAAAGCGGTGTGACACGCGACCGCAGCTATCACCGCGCCGACTGGAACGGCCGAGAGTTCATGCTCGTCGACACCGGCGGTATCGAGTTCGCGACAGACGACGCTTTCGGCAGCTCCATCCGGCAGCAGGCCGAGGTTGCGGCCACCGAGGCCGATCTCGTGATCTTGCTCGTGGACGGGTCCGTAGGCATCGCGCCGGGCGATCAGGAGGTCGCGAACCTCCTGCGTCGTCACAAGACGCCCGTGTTCCTCGTGGTGAACAAGCTCGACACCCCGGGCCGCGAGGAGGCCGCCCACGAGTTCTGGGCACTCGGCCTCGACACGCCGTGGCCGGTCTCTGCCACGCACGGACACGGCACCGGCGACCTGCTCGACGCGCTCGTCGACGCGTTGCCCGAGTGTGCCGCCGAGGAAGGCGGCGCGGACGAGATCGGCGTGGCGATCATCGGCAAGCCCAATGCGGGGAAGTCGTCGCTCTACAACCGGCTTCTCGGTGAGGAGCGCGCGATCGTCTCGGACGTCGCGGGCACCACTCGCGATGCGATCGATACGGTGCTGGACCACGGGGAGCAGCGTTTCCGTCTCGTGGATACAGCGGGCCTGCGCCGCAAGTCGCAGATCGACGAATCGGTGGAGTACTACGGATTCGTGCGTGCCATGCGTGCGATCGACCGCGCCGACGTCGCGGTGCTGGTGATAGATGCGGAGACCGGGGTCACCGATCAGGATCAGCGCGTGGCACGCTTTGCCGAAGAGCGGGGCTGCGGGATCGTGGTGGCACTCAACAAGTGGGACCTACTGGCTTCTCCCGAGGCAAAGACCGAGATCGTTGCGCGCCTGCCCGAGAAGCTGGGCTTCATCTCGTACGCTCCAGTGGTCCGGGTGAGCGCGCTCACGGGCACCGGCGTTCACAAGGTGCTGCCGATGGTCTCCTCGGTCCACACCTCGTGCACGCGACAGATTCCCACGAACAAGCTCAACTCGCTGCTCACCGAGTTGCGCGCCAGTGGGCATACGATATCCAAAGGTGGCAAGATGCTGCGCCTGCAGTACGTCACGCAGACCGGCACCAAGCCGCCTGTCTTCACGTTCTTCGCCAACCACCCCCGCATGGTCGATTCCAACTACGAGCGCTACTTGGAGAATC
>JAJZRZ010000094.1:0-2264 GCA_021850085.1 Actinomycetes bacterium
ATCTGCTCCAGCGCGACCAGTACCGGCGGGCCGACGGGATCATCGCGGTCTCGGCAGGTCTTGCCGAGTGGCTGCGTGCCGAGGTGGGCAGGGGCGATGCCGTGGTGAGCCCCAACGGCGCGAACACGGACGTCTTCCGGCCCGGCCTGCCGCGCCGCGCGGGGCTTCCCGACCGGTACGTCGTGTTCTTCGGCCAGTTCGCGCCGTGGCAGCGGCTCGAGGTCCTGCTCGCGGCATACGAGCGTCCGGAGTGGCCGGCGGGGGTGGGGCTCGTCATCGTGGGCGACGGTCAGCTGCGCCCGCTCGTGGAGGACGCCGCCGAGCGTCACGGCGGCGTGCGCCATCTTGGCCCGCTGCCGTACGAGGAGGTGCCCCCCGTCGTTGCGGGAGCGCTCGCGTCCGCGGTGCTCACCTTCGCGCCTGAGCGCGCGGGGTACTCGCCGCTGAAGCTTTACGAGTCCATGGCGTGTGGCGTGCCGATCATCTGCTCCGACACGCCCGGACAGGCCGAGTTCGTGCGCGAGGCCGGCTCGGGGATCGTCGTGCCGCCGGAGGACCCCGCAGCCGTGGCGCGTGCCGCGGCCGCCATAGCCGGTGACCCCGCGGCCGCCGCATCGATGGGGGCGCGGGGGCGCGCGGCTGTCGAGGAGCGCTACTCGTGGGAGGCCGTGGGCCGGGCCCGGCTGGCAGTGGTGGAGCGTGCGGTGGCGAGGCGCGCCGGGTACTACGCGGCGCGGTAGTCGTCGGGCCAACGCTTGCGCCACGAGAAGAGCTGGCGGCGCACGAGGTCCCGCTTCGGCGTTCGCACGTCCGTGAAGGCAAGGTCTCGATCCACGCGCGGGATGAGCAGCGCGCCCGCGGCGCGTCGCCACGTATAGAAACCCCAGGAGAGCAGGCGCTTGCCCCGCGGGTAACCGCGCCCGTGCGACTGTTCGAGGCGGCCGAGGTCGCTTCCGAGCACGTCGGTCATCGTGACGCCCTTGCGGAGTGCTTGGTGCCTGTCCACCGCGGTGATGCGGTTGATGCGCCTGAACCGGCATCCCCGCCGGGCGAGGCGCAGCCAAAGCTCGTAGTCCATGGCGAAGTGGTACGACTCGTCCAGCATCGGCTGCTCGAGCGCCGAGCGGCGCATGAAGGCGACCGGCTGCCCGATGAAGTTCACGATCCCAAGCAGGCGCCTCGAGAAGCGCGGCACCCAGTTCAGCCAGATGATCGTGCCGTCCTCGGCCACCTGCGCGAGATGGCCGTAGATCACGTCCGCCTCGGGATGCGCCGCAAACGCCGCCACCACGTCTTCGATCACCTCGCAGTCGAAGTACGCGTCGTCGGAGTTGATCCAGCCGATGATCTCGCCGCCGGACGCCTCGAACGCCTTGTTGACCGCGTGCGACTGGCCCCGGTCGGGCTCGCTTCGCCAAACGAGCGGCACCCGGGAACCCGCGCGACCCGCCGCTCGTGCGGCCGCCTCGGTTTCGAGGAGCAGGACGCTGCCGTCGGTGGAGCCGCCATCCATGACGATGTGCTCGATGCGCGGGTACGTCTGGCACGCCACCGAGCGCAGGTTGGCGGGCAGCCATGCGGCTTGGCTGTACGATGGCGTGAGGATCGAGACGAGGGGTGTCGGGCGGGTCTCCATGCCGGGCTCCTGGCGTCGCGGTGACGCCGTCAAGTCTAGCCGATGAGGCCGTTATGCTAGCATTCGTGCTTCAGAAGGCAACGTTTCCCACGGGAGGCACCGTGAAGTTCTCCGGCACCGCACACCGCTATGGGCGCGACATCGACACCGACGTCATCATCCCCGCGCGCTACCTCAACACCTCGGATCCCGCCGAGCTTGCCGCACACTGCATGGAGGATCTCGATGCCGGCTTCGTGGCCAAGGTCGCACCCGGGGACATCCTCGTGGCCGAGGAGAATTTCGGCTGCGGCTCGAGTCGCGAGCATGCGCCCATCGCCATCAAGGCAGCCGGCGTCTCGGTGGTGATCGCCAAGAGCTTCGCGCGCATCTTCTACCGAAACGCGATCAACACGGGCCTGCCGATCATGGAGTCCCCGGATGCGGTGGACGGCATCTCGGGGGGTGACGTCGTCACGGTGGACGCGGAGAACGGGACCATCACCAACGAGACGACGGGCGTCTCGTGGCAGGCTCAGCCGTTCCCGCCGTTCATCCGCGAGATCATCGAGGCCGGCGGCCTCGTCGATGCCACCAGGCGAAAACTCGGCAGGTAAGCGGCACGAGGAGGACGGCGATGCCCAGCCCG
>JAJZRZ010000094.1:2274-6673 GCA_021850085.1 Actinomycetes bacterium
CAGCCCGTTCGATCCGCTCAAAAGAGTCGTCGTCGTGCTGCCCGCGTTCAACGAAGCGAGGCACGTGGCAGGCGTCGTGCGCGACATCCCCGCGTGGGTGGACAGCGTGATCGTTGTGGACGACGGAAGCACCGACGGGACGGGGTGGGCCGTCACGGCACTCTCCGACCCCCGGGTCGAGCTGATCGCTCATGATCGTAACCGCGGGTTAGGTGCGGCGATGCGCACCGGCTACCGTGCCGCCTTGGCAGGCGGGTGCGATCTCGTGGTCAAGATGGATGCCGACGGTCAGATGGCGCCTGCGGAGCTGGGCAGGATGCTCGAGCCACACACGCTCGGCCTGGCCGAGTACACGAAGGGGAACCGCTTCTACTTCCATGGCCGAACGCGGGGCATGCCCAGCCACCGTTCCTTCGGCAACAACGTCCTCTCGTTGCTCACGAAGTTGGCCAGTGGATACTGGCACGTGTACGACTCCCAGTGTGGCTACACCGTCATCAATCGCGAGTACCTCGCGCTGTTGGATCTTGACGCCCTTCCCGACGATTACTTCTTCGAGAATGCGATGCTGCTCCACCTGAACGCCCTGGGTGCGCGCGTGGTCGACGTCCCCACTTCCACCATCTATGGCGCCGAGGTGTCGGGCGTCGGCATCGTTCGCGTAGCGCTCACGTTCCCGTCACGCCTCCTGGTCGCCGGCGCGACGCGTTTTTGGAGGAAACATCTGGTGACCGACTTCAGCCCGATCGGTGTACTCACGCTGCTCGGTATGTTCGCGCTGGTCTTCGGGACAGCGTTCGGAGGTTTCCACTGGTGGCTTTCCGTCCAAACCCGGCAGATCGCGTCCACCGGCACCGTGATGATCGCAGTCCTGCCGCTGGCGTTCGCCGTGCAGATGCTCGCCCAGGCCTTCACGATGAGCGTGCTGTCGTCGCCCGGCGCCGCCGAGACGGCCAGTTACGTGCGACTGCTCATCGCGCGCGGGGAAGCCTGAGCAGCGCTGACAGCGCGACTGCCGCGGCGATGCACGCGAGCGGCAGGAACGGGAGGTAGTAGCGCCACAGGGGCAGTATGGGCGCGTGGAACGCCACGGCGTATGCGAGCAGCGATGCCGGTATGAGCACCTCTTTCCTCGCGCGCCCCAGCCAGACACCGACCGCCGACAAGGCGAGCAGCAACGCATGGGCTACCCAGCTCACGGCGAACGGCACGCCGCCGAGGGCGCCGGGCGCCACCGCCGCCGGCCACGTCAGGGAGACCAGGACCGAGCGTCCGCGTGCCGAGACGACGTGGGAGGGGTACGAGTCGATGACCTGTCTCGAGATGCTGGATACCGCGCCGCTGTGATAGCGAAGGAGCGCAAGATCGTCCTCGGACGTATCCGGCGCACCGTCGCGCGCCTTCTGGATGAGCGCCGCGATCTCGCGGTCCTCGCTGGTCATCGCGGGGCCATTGCGCCGCCAGGGAAAGGGCGTCTTGTCGGTCACATCCCGCCGCAGGCCCTCAATAACGGTGACGCTGGTGCTCGTGCCGAATGGCACGACGCGATCGTACAGAACGTACGAGCGGATCCACCACGGAGCCATCACCAGGACGGCGGCGAGCGCCATGACCGCGGCTTGCGCCGCCCATCGCCTGAGCGCGCTGCGGTGCCGCCACAAGACCACGACGGTCGCCGCAACGACCCACAGCGCGAGAACGGGACGCACCCACAGGCCTAGACCGACGATCAGGCCCACCAGGGCCGCGCGCGCCGGAGTCGGCCGCTCCAGCCACTCCAAGTACGCCACGCACAGCGCCGCGGTCAGGAACGCGTGCAGCGGCTCGGTCGTGAGATACGAGTTCGCGAGGGTGAAGGGCGGGTACAGCGCAAGCAGCCCCAGGGAGATCAGACCCACGCGCTCGGAGACCCGCCTCGCAAGCACGAAGACGAGCGCGGCGGTGACCACGCTGAGCAGCGCCTGTGCTACCCGGGCCACCATCAGCCGATCGTCATCATAGCCGGTCACCCGCCAGATTGCGGCGAGAAAGGCGGGGTAGCCGGGCATCGTGTAAGCGTTCGGTCGCGCAGTCAGCAGCTCTTGCTTGCCCGCCGCGTCCACAGTCATGTCTGGCCCAGCTGGACTCCAGTAGGCATCGTGGTACAGCGGGTACGCGAAGCTTCCGGTCTCAAGCAGCCGGTACGCTGACGCGTCGTAGCCTGAGGCGTCAGCGACGACCGGGGGCGCCACGACGATCGCGGCGGTCACGCGCACGACGAGCAGCACGGCCAGGAACACCCCGGCTGTGATCCGGTGTGGTTCTATCCTGTCGCGTCGTTCAGGCGTGATCGGCTCCATCCCGCGTGTGTGTCACGGCGAGCGGGGGAGCGGCACAGCAGCATGGCCACGCCGCAAGCGCGAGCTGAGGGAGCCCCACACCGCCCACAGCGATGCGGAGCCGAGCAGCAGCAGCGCCGGCATCGCTGGGAACAGATAGCGGTCGTTGATCTGCGTGGAGAAGTGGATCGCCACCACGTAGACGGGCAGGCTCGCAACCAGAAGCAGGCGCGGGGACCGCTTCGCCAGCACGACCGCGCCGGCAAGCCCCGCCATCACGAACAGCGACTGATAGTACGTCCAGGCCTGACGCCAGCCGAGGAACGGCTCGAGGAGGCGCTCAGGGTACTCGGCGAAGTCGACGCGCTCCTCGTCGTAGTGGAAGCGGTTCTCCCAAAGCACGTCGAGCTGCGGCATCCACGGCGTCGTCAGGGCGCGGCCGACGAACCGCAGCTGTTGACCTGGGGAGACGATGGGCGGGGCTTCCGTGGAGGCCGAAGAATACTCACCGTCGACCATCACCACGTCGCTCCTGATCGGCACAAAGCGCTCGAGCAGCAGTGCGTTGCGCGCCCACCATGGGGCGAACACGAGAGCGAAGCCGAGCGCGCCAACGGCTGCGAGCATCGCGAGGCGCCGCGGCGATTCGAGGCGTCGAATGACCGCGTAGACGAGCGGTGCTACGACCCACGCGATGAGCGCGGGGCGCGCCATCGCCGCAAGCGCGGAGACGATGCCTAGGCCGAGCGCTCCGCGCCAGCTGCGAGCGCGCCGCGGGGAGACGAGACGCAGCGCCAGCCACATCTGGGCCGCGGCAAGCATCGCACCCATGCTCTCGGCGAGCGCGACCGACGTTGCCCATCCGAAGGGCAGGAACAACGCCGCGGCGATGCCCGCGATCCATCCGAGCAGACGTCCGCCCAGCTCGTGACCGGCCAGACCCACGAACAGCACCGTCGCCAGCGCGAAGAGGAACTGGACGGCCTGCCACACCGGGCGCGCCGCGCGCGAGGCTGCCTCGAAGCCGCCGTCCGTATCGGAGAGCGCAAGCGAGCCCGCGAGCACAAAGACGTGCGCCGGTGTCACACGAGCGTTGGGCGTGACGGTCGTCTCGGCAGGTCCAGGCCCGTACGCGTAGACGCCTGTCTCCAGCAGGCGGAAGGCGGCCGCGTTGTAGGCGTAGGCATCATGGATCATCGCCGGGGGCGGGTAGGTGGCGAGAGCCGCACTGAAGACCATCGCTGCGAGCAGAACCGGGACGAGCAGATAGCCGTAGGTGGTACGAACCGCAGCGATCGAGTCCCTGACGCCCGGCAGGTGCGGCGTTGCCGGTGATGACGACATGGATGCGATACTCTCCCTATTGGCCGTCGAAAGCGTCACAATCACTGGGCGTGCGCAACATTCTAGCACCGGAGGTCGAGCGGAACGTTGAATCTCTCTCGTGTCGTGCGCGGCTTGGTCGTGGCCGCCGTCGCCAGCGTGGTGCTGTCGGTGGCGCTCGCGTTGCTCGCCGATGCGCCTGCCACTGTCGAGGCAATGCGGCTCGTCCCCGTTCCTGTGCTCTTCTGGATGCTGGCGTTCACCACGCTCGGTTTCGGGGTGCGCGCTTTGCGCTGGGGCTGGTTCATGCGCATCTCGGGCCATCCGGTGAGCGCTCGCGATGCCCTGTACCTCCAGCTCGCGGGGCAGGCGATGGGGGTGACTCCGGGGCGCGTCGGCGAGTTGGTGAAGCCGTGGCTATCCAAAGAGGTGGCGGGGATGCCCATGTCGGCGGGCGTGGCGCTGCTGTTCACAGAGCGTGTCGCAGACCTGATCGGTGTCTGCATCCTATCCCTCGTGGGCCTCAGCATCCTCGGTGCGGGCGGACTGTGGCTGGTGATCGGTCTTGGCCTTGTTGTCGCGGCCACTGCCGTTGTCGCTTCTCCGCGCTTCCACCGCCTCTCGCTGCGGTTTCTGGGGCGCTTCAAGCGCGCGGAGAGATTGACGGCCTCGGTCGGCGCGGCATTCTCGGTCATGGAGCGGTCACTCTCGCCGAAGCGTCTTGCCGCGGCCACCCCCGTGTCCGTCCTCTCAGATCG
>JAJZRZ010000095.1 GCA_021850085.1 Actinomycetes bacterium
CCTGAACCGGGTGGACGACACCGTCGTGTTCCACGCGCTGTCGCTCGACGACGTGGCCGCGATCATGGAGATCCAGCTCGCGCTCGTGCGCGCCCGTCTGGCCGGGCGCAAGATCGCCCTCGAGGTCACACCGGCGGCCGCGGAGCGCATCGCGATCGACGGCTTCGATCCCGTGTTCGGCGCGCGTCCGCTCAAGCGCGTGATCCAGCGAGAGGTGGTCGACCGGGTGGCCAAGGCGCTCATCGAAGGCGCGGTGGGCGAGGGCGACACGGTCACGATCGACGTCATCGCCGACGAGCTTTCGGTGCGCGGCGTGGCGCACGCGTGAATGGCGCCCCGCGCGGCGGTGCAGGCCGGCCCGCCGCGCTGCCAGGGGAGAGGTGCCCGCCCCGGTTCGCCATCCGGGATGTCGGGCAGGAGACCGTGGAGGTGATGATCATGGCGATCGTACGGTGGGACCCCTTCGGGGAGGCGTTGCGCATGCAGCGAGACATGGATCGCATCTTCGCCCGGCTCGGCCAGGCGGAGGCCCGCGACGACGACATCGCTTGGATGCCGAAGGTCGACGTGAAGCGCACGGGTGATGACCTCGTCGTGCGTGCCGAGCTGCCGGGCATGAAGGCCGAGGACGTCGATATCGAGTTGACGGAAGGTGTGCTCACGATTAAGGGTGTGCGCACGAGCGAGGAGCACAAAGAGGGCGAGGGCTGGCTGATCCGGGAAAGCAGCTACGGCGCGTTCGAGCGGTCGCTCACGATTCCGGAGGGCGTGGACCCCTCGGGGATCACGGCCAGCTTCTCCGACGGCATACTCGAAGTCCACGTCCCCAAGGCGCTCGAGGCGGCCCGGCCCAAGACCACCAGGATCGAGATCGGGAACGCAGGCACGCAGTAGCGCCGCTCGGGAAGCGTCTTGAAGCGAGACGGCACGGTCCGCATGTGAGGCCGTGCCGCTCGCCGCTTGCCGACGCATCGCAGCCGCCCGCCCTGTTGGGAGACGACGAGTCCTGAGGTGGCGTTCATACTTGCCGAGACCGTCTTCCGGAACCACCTGGGGATAGCCGATGGATCGCACCACCACCACGCGCGGTTGGACCGTAGTTCTTGCCGGCCTGGGGATCAACCTTGCACTCGGCGTGCTGTACGCCTGGAGCATAGTCGCCAAATCGCTGATCGCCGAGTGGGGCTGGACCGTCGGCTCGGCCAGCCTTCCGTACGCGATCGCCGTCGGCGTCTTCGCGATCTCCATGGTGTTCGCGGGCCGCGCGCAGGACCGCCTCGGCCCGCGGGACGTCGCTTCGCTCGGCGGTGCGCTCACCGGCCTCGGCATGATCGTCGCGAGTCTCGCCGGTCCCGACAACGGGATGCCGATCGTGATCGGTTTCGGTGTGATGGCAGGTGTCGGGATCGGTCTGGGGTACGCTGCCGCCACACCGGCGGCTGTGAAGTGGTTCCCGCCTGCGCGCAAGGGCTTCATCACCGGTGTCGTGGTCTCGGGTTTCGGGCTGGCGAGCGTCTACATCGCGCCGCTCACCCAAGTGCTGCTCGGCACCTACGGCATTCCGAGCACGTTCCGCTTCCTCGGCATCGGGTTTCTCGTGGCGACGGTGGGCCTCGCGCAGCTGCTCGCGAACCCGCCGGCCGGATACGTGCCCGCGGCAGCGCCCGCGCGGACTGCCGGTGGAGGCACGCGCCTCGCTGCGGCATCGGGAGCCGTCGCGCCCGTGTTGACGGACCCGAGCGAGTCGAAAGACTTCGACTGGCGCGAGATGGTGCGCACCCGTCAGTTCGCGCTGCTGTGGCTGATGTATGCTTTCGCCGCCTTTGCCGGGCTGATGATCATCGGGCATATGGCGAAGATCGTGGCACTCCAACTTTCCGGCGCCGACCTTGGCTTCGTGCTGGTGGGCGTGCTCGCGGTGGGCAACGCCGCGGGCCGGGTGGTGGCCGGCATCGCATCGGACAGAATCGGCGGCATCCGCACGATGTTCATCGTGTTCGTGCTGCAGGCGGGGTTGATGGCGCTGTTGTGGGTGTCGGGCACGGTGGGCATGCTCGTGCCGGTGGCGGCACTTGTCGGCTTCTGCTACGGCGCGAACCTGTCGCTGTTCCCGTCGACCACGGCCGGCTACTTCGGCACCAAGAATCTCGGCGCGAACTACGGCCTCGTGTTCACAGCATGGGGGGTAGGTGGCGTCTTCGGTTCCATGACCGCGGGGTCGATCGTGGACTCCACGGGCAGCTATGCGCTCGCCTACGCCGCGGCGGCAGGGCTGTGCCTGCTGGCCGCGGGTCTCACGTTCGCGACGAAGCCACCCGCACCGGCCGCGATCGTTGCCGAGCCCGTCGACCAGCTGAAGGCGGCGTAGAGCTACCGCTGCATCTTCACCGGAATCTCGATCGCGTTGATCTCGGATGCGTCCTGTGCCGAGTACTCGAACACGACCACCGTCGCGGCGGGACGTGCCGAGTCAGGGTACGTGACGCTCACGTCGAAGGTCCCGCGCGTGCCGCTGCCTGACGTGGCCATCGCGGGGATCTCGACCACGGTGGCGCCCGTATCGTCGAGCACGCGCACCATGAACGCGGCCTCGAAGGTGTTGCCGGTCCCCCGCACACGGATCGGGCTGTCAACCTGCTCTCCCGGCGTGGGACCCTCCACCAGAAGCGGAGGCAGCACCGGCTCGAAATCGGCCCGTGTCTGGGCTCCGTCCAAGACGATGCCCTCGCCCGAGTAGACGTCCACCACTTCGCCCTCGATGAGGAGCAGGACGCGCTCGATCGCCGAGAACTGTGTGAGGGTGTGGACGACCTGGGCGAGCCGCAGCATGGCATCGTGGGTACCGCCGTCCATCACGAACTCGTTCGAAAGATCCACGCTGGCGGTCCCTTGGCTCACCGAGAGTCCGAGGAGTCGCGTTCCCGCCGGGATCAAAGTCGCGAATCCCCAGCCATCCTCGGCGGCCGTAGGCCCGAGGAGCAGCTGTGCCATCGCCGCCTCGGCCGCTGAGGCCGTTGCTGGAACCGTGCGGGAGGAGACGCCCAGATACTCGCCGCGAGACAGGTAGACGCGTACCTGCATCGTTTGGGTCGGCTCGAGCGGGGTCGGATCCGGATCCACGCTGCGTGTCGCCGAGGGCGTCTCCGTCGCGAGATCGGGAAGACTCGGCTCCGGTCTCAGCGGACCCCCGTCGCTGACCAGCAGCACGCCCGCTCCGAAAGCCACGGCGACGACTGCGGCCCCTGCAACCCATCCCCACCGCGGAACCCGTTTCATTGGCGCCCCCTTCTCGAATGCACGTACCTACGTTACACCGGCGGGAGAGCGGGTGCAGGGGCCGATCCCGAACGCCTGTGACCGTTCGTCAGCGGCGGAGGTGCGCTCGTCACGCAGGGGCCGTCTGTCAGCGCACTTCTGTAGCGTGTGGGTATGCATGCCGATAGGCGAAGTAGCGGCTGCCGGCGGACGGACGAAGCGATGGGAGCACAGACGAATCCACCGGGCGCGCCCGGCGCCCCGCCGCTCGGCGATCCGGCGCGCATCTCGATGCTGCTCGAAGGGGCATCCTTCCCGGCCGCATTGTGGTCGGGCTCCCAACTTCGCTTCACATGGACCAACCGCGTTTTCCGCGACCTGCTGGAGGACGTTCGCCCGCAGTGGGACCTGCTCGGCATGCCGGTGCGCGGCTTTCTGTCCGATTCTCGCTCGGCGTCCCGTTTCATCGACGTGGCCTACACTGGCCAGCCGGTCACGGTCTCCGCTTACGAGTTCAAGGCGTCGTGGGGCGATGTGAGCTACTGGCAGCTGTCGTACCTGCCCGTGCCCGCGCGCATCGGACATCCCTTTGACGTCCTGCTGCTTGCGGTCGATGTGACGACGCACGTTGTCGAGCAGGAAGAGCGCCACCTCGCTTCGGCGGAGATGCGGCGCGCGATCAACCTGATCGATGTCACGGTGCTTTCCTCTCTCGATGCCGAGGAGATCGTGCAACGCGTTCTGGTCGAGGCCACCGAGGCGCTCGGCGCCGACTGGGGCTGGCTCGCCGATCGAGAAGAGGGAGCGTGGGTGTTCCGCAACGTCCACGGATGGCCGATCGAGATCTCGGGTCTGTCGTTTTCGGATGACGAGCTGTCGCTGCCTGCGCTTGCGGCGCGCTCGGGTCATGCCATGGCTATCTCCATCTCGGAAGCTTCCACGCGCGAGCACTTCGAGCTGATGGCCAAGCACGATATCGGAGGTCTTGCGCTCGTGCCGCTCAAGAACAGGGGTGATGTCTGCGGCGTGATGGGCTTTTGTTGGGACGCGGATCTGACATTCGGCGCGGAGCACCACGAGTTGCTGCAGAAGCTGGAGCTTTCGTTGTCGCTCGCGCTGGAGAACGCGCGCCAGTACGCCAGCGAGCGCCAGGTGTCCCGCAAACTCAGGAGCGCGTTCTTCAGCACCCCGCATGCGCTTCCCGGCTATGAGCTCGGCCACCTGTATCACTCGGCCTCTGGCGCCGCCACCGTCGGCGGCGATTTCTACGACGTGATGTCGCTGGGCGATGGCAGGATAGGCTTGGTGATCGGGGACGTGGCGGGTCGCGGCCTCGAGGCTGCCGGATTGACGTCGCTCGTCAAGATGGCGATTCGTTCCGAGGCGCTGAGAGTGCCCTCTCCGCAGTCCGTCATGGCCCATGCCAACGAGTTGGTGATGCACGGCGCGGAGCCGCACGAGTTCGTCTCGGCGTTCTTCGGTCTTGTGGACGGCCCGAGCGGCAGGATGGCGTACAGCCTTGCGGGCCATCCTCCCCCCGTCGTTGTGCGCGCCGGCGGGGAAGCGGGCTTCCTGCCCGAGGACGGAGGGGTGCTCGGCGTCACCGCCGGTATGAGTTACGGCAACCGCGAGATGCGTCTGGACGTAGGTGACCTGCTCGTCCTGTACACCGACGGCTTGACTGACGCGCGCACGCCGAAAGGAGAGGAGTACGGGCGGGAACGGCTTCTGCGCGCGTGCGTCTCGGCCGCCGGGCAGTCAACGGTCGAGGTGCCCGAGGCGCTCTTTCTCTCGGCATTCAGCTTCTCGGAAGGCCATCTCGCGGACGACGTCGCCATCGTGGCGTTGCGGCGGACCGAAGCGCTTTCCGGCAGCGAGCAGGGCTCGCTCGAGTTCGAGGCCGCCATCGCGTGAGTCCGCCGCCGGTATCCGCGGCGCAGCACACTAACCACGGCGGCGTTTCCTTTACACCTGAGCCGCGCCCCCCTACGCTCGTTGCGGCACTGTCACACGAGGAGGCCGCCGATGCGCTGCCCGAACTGCGACACCGAGGCTACCGATCAGGCGCTCTTCTGTCATGCCTGCGCCACCGCCCTTGAGGGCACGCCGCCGCCCGCACCCGCTCGGCGCCAGCCCTCGAAGCGGAACCGCACGGGCTTGATGGCAGCACTCGTCGGGGCCGTGTTGCTGTTGGGGGCGTGCGGGGTGGGCGCGGTGCTCGCACTTCGCGCTGTGTCGCCGGACGAGGATCGCGTGTCCGTGTCGAGCGCGCCGGCCGAAGCGGATGTGGCCGGGTTCGGCTCGGCCGCGGAAGCGCTCGTCGCCCGTCTTCAGCGCGACGGAACCGGTGATTGGGTGTATGAAGTCTCCGAGGAGGATGAGGACCTCGTCGTCTACGTCGCCGGCCCGCGGACAAGCGAATGGGTATCGCGGTACACCGTGGAGCGTGCCGGCTCGGGAAGCTGGTCGGTCACAGGGGTCACGTCCCTTGCCGCGGGGGGCATCGGCGAGGTGGGCGCCGAGGAGGCCGAGCGGGTGGTCTCGGCGTTCCTCACCGCCGTGTCAGAGGACCGCGGCCCGGACGCTCAGGCGCTCGCGGTCGACCCCTTCCGCTCCGACCCTGCAAGCGAATGGGTGTCCACGGGCGGACTCACCAGCTTCGAGGTGGCCGGCTGGGTGGGCGGGAACGACGGCGCGTTTTGGGTGCAGACATCGCAAGTCTGGTACGGCTCACCGGAGAACTGGGAGTACTGGGTCGTTCCCACCGGTGCCGGGATGCGGATCGCCGGCGTGCAGGCGTTCTAGCCGCCGGGCCTCCATATCGGCCCGAAGATCGCATCCACAGCTCGGCAAGCCGGCTTCAGGGGCGCGGCATGTGGCACAATGTTGACTGCCTGCCTCGCTGGAGACAGAAAGGGTCGCGTCGATGGAGATCCGCTTTCACAACCCGTACCGGCATTCGGTGCTGGGGTTGCTCGCGGAGTTGACGGTCTTCGTGGGCTTCATGGCCGTCATGGCGGTCGTGGCGCTCGTCTTCTCTTGGCTGGTGTAGGCTGCCGCGATGTGGGTCGGCCTGAAGAAGCGTGACGTCCGCATCATCGCCCACTACGTGGGCCTTCTTGTTGTCGCCGTCGGCCTTACCATGACCGTGCCGCTCGCGACAGCGATTTTCTCGGCCGAGTGGGATCCCGCGCTCGACTATCTGGCGGGTATCAGCGTGGCCGGAGGAGCGGGACTGGTGCTCGCGAGCGCCGCTCCTCGCGAGAGCGTTCTCAGCCGCCAGAACGCATTGATCGTGACGGCGCTGACGTGGGCGGCGGCCTCCATCGTGGGGGCGGTGCCCCTGTACCTTTCCGGCCAGTACGGCAGCTACCTCGACGCACTGTTCGATGCAGTCTCCGGGTTCACCACATCAG
>JAJZRZ010000096.1 GCA_021850085.1 Actinomycetes bacterium
AACACCGGCACCAGCGACTCCATGTGAGAAAGTGCGAAATACGCCAGCATGCCGCCGACCAGGGTCGCGAGGCTCGACAGGAGGTTGAAGACCAGCGCCTTGGTGTTCGGGGCGTGCGTGCCCAGAAGGGCACGGCCCTCGGGCGTCTCGAAGAGCATGTAGAGCGCAAATAGCGCGTACGTGGTCTTGGTCGCCACACCGCTGATGCCCGATATCGAGATGTGCCCGCCCTTTTCGCCGTTGATGAATGAGAAGTCGGCGTAGATCGGCTGGCGATCGGCGTCGAGGCCCAGCGCCAGCGGGTGGTCCATCTGGTCCACGAACAGCGCCGTCGAGCGCTCCTCCCCGCGGACGCGGGTGACCACGGCGCCGGGGTCGGGCGGCAGCCACATCTCAGGCACCGTCCGGAGGATCTGCACATCTACCCGTCGGCTGGTCGCGCCCGGCATCGTCTTCTCGGCCGTGATGCGCCGCGTGTCCGACGGCAGGTCGGCTCCCTCGATCTGGCCGTATCCCTCGACGACGATTCCGTAGTGCGCCAGGTCCGTTCCATTGGGCAGCTGCTGGCGCGACCCGACGAGGTCGTCGAGCTGGACCACAGCATCGTCGTTGAGGACGACGGAAAACCGCCGACTCGTCGACTCCGCGGACCCGTCGATGAGTCCGATCGAGTCCGTTGTGGGCTGACCAACATCGGTCACGCTGCGTCCTCCGTGCGGCGGCGGAGTTCCGCCACGGCGGCCCGGACTGCCCGGGCCGCAAGGCGAGAGTCGCCGAGACTGTGCTGAAGATGCCGTTCCAGCGCGCCCACCGGCTGGAGGTTCTGGGGTGCGCGGGGGTCGCGCCAGGGAATGCCGGCGTAGCGCGGCAGGGTGGCGGCCACCGAATCCGCGGTATGGATGGCCTCGGCGAGGCCAGCGGATTGCGGGATCTCGATCCTCACGATGCCCGACCACGGGCCTGCGCTCTCTCCCGGCGAGGCGAGACGCAGGTAACACGAGTACCGGTCCGATCCGAGTGTGAACAGGCTTGTCCGCTCGCCAGCCCTCAGGCCCGGCACCTTCTGGTGGGCGCCCGGCGCCAGCAGGACCCGACGATGAGTCTTGATGTGCCCGACGACCGGGAGGTCTCGACTCCGCACGAAGGAGAGAGGCCCATCGACGATCACCAGACGGCCGTCTGACGCAAGCTCCTCGGCTAGGATCCCCTCCTGCTGGCGCATGCGGGTCTGCAGCTCGTTCAGTGGGGCATCCGGCTCCGTGTCGGCCACCGATGACGAGCGCCACGAGAAGCCGTCGACAGGCGGAAGGCCCGTTGTGACTCCGGCACCGAAGATCGCGAGCCGCGCGACTCGAGCATGGTCGATGGCCATGCGTGCCGGGCCGTCGACGATCGCAGCGCCGCACGCGTGCGACCCAGCGATCCCGTGGGCAAAGGCATCGCCGTCGGACAAGTACATGGTCGCTTCCATGCGCCGCACGCCGTCAACGAACGCCAGGCGGTCCGCCGGTCCGCCGATCGGGGCGTGCGAGCGTAACTCGGAGCCGTCTTCAATCAGCTCGGCGGCAACACCGGTAGAGCCGTCATCGAGCGAGACCAGATATGGCGAGCCGTAGCGAGCGGACCAGTCTTCGACAAATACCTGCAACCGTGCCCCCGTATAACCGATCGGACCAAGGCCCCTACTCGACAGTTTGGCCTCCGCTGTGACAGCTTGCCTGTCACACCTGCATCTGGACGTCGGCTACGCGGCCGCCGCACGGCGCGGATACTCTGGGGCGGGGGTTGCTCGGACCCAGGCGCCAGGCTGCGCTTGCGACTGCCGTACGGGTTGGTGAGAGCGTGACGCGCCGGTGTGCCATTGCCGGCGGAGTCATGGCTCACTACGGTTCACGTCGGCTCGTCGATGCACCGGCAACCGGATACCAGCCGGACAGCTGCAGCCAGCACGCCGTCCAGTCCGACCCCGAGGGCGAGAACCAGCGCGCTAGTGACACGCGGACAAGCGAGCCCGCCGGGATCACCGGCGTGGCGGGAGCCTCGCCGACGTACTTGACGGTGACCTCCCGGAGCCCGTACGTCGCCAGGTAGTGTTGCCCTGGATCGTCCGCCCGAAGGTCGCTTGATGGACGCCAGAAGCCGACGCTCGACCGCGGCACCGCGTTCTCGCCGATGTAGGCAGTCCCCGCATGCGAGACGCGCAGGAGGCCGTCGAACAGGACTGAGACGTCGCCGGAGACCACGTTGGCGTTCCGGCCGAGCCACCCAGCAACGTCTTCCAACTCGCCGGCCGGCCTCGCAACCTCTACCTGCATGTCCTCGACGTGCGGGGGCACGATCGTGGCCGGCGTCGTCAGGTCCAAGTTCCACAGCTGCCCGATGCGGTAGGGAGCCGACGCGGGGTGCGAGTGGCCACCAGACGAGGGCAGCAGTCGGACGTTCGCATGATTGTCCACCGAGATCCCTCCGATGCAGATCCCGCCCTTCATGCGTGTACGGCTGACGATCAACACCGGCATCACGGGAGAAGGTCCTCGACGCCGACCTCGCACTCGACCGCGAGTCGAGCAGCAACGAGGGACCGGTGGCAGGCGGCCGGGAGACGCTCGACACACAGGAGCGCAGGCCGCGAGCCTGTCAGGCGGCCGGCAATCCCCGACCAGGGCAAAACATCCGCCACGCCCTCGCGGTATCGATCGAGAAAGGAGGACGCCAAGGCCGTCCTGTCCCGCTTGAGGACGCCTCCCGCGCGGTCTGCTGCGACCTGCGCATCTCGGATCTCCTGGGACGGAGCCAGCTCCGGCAGGTGCATGTAGGCAATCTCCGCCTGCGCGAGCGCCGCCTCCAGCCGTGTCCGGTTTGCGAACGCGTACTCGCTGCCTCGGACGCCGCGCCGGGCGCGGATGTCGACGACCTGATCACAACCGGCGCGTCTCAGGGCATCCATCCACCGCGCTCCATCCCACCCGTAGACTCCGATCGTCAGGATTCGCTCCATCACTCCCCCACTGTTCTGGACAGTCGCTTCACGGCGTGCTCGGACCGCCAGGGCGGTGGACCGTCCAGCGTCATCTGAAAGCGCTCCGGGAACTCGGACACCTCGCGGCCCGCCATCTCGGCCTCCGGGGTGACGGAGCCGTCGCCCCGGATGTGCTCGAGGGCAATCCCCCGCTCGACGAGCACCCGGCCTACCAGGCGGCGCCTGTGGCAGGAGATCGCATCCTCCTCACCGCACAAGATCGCCACGCGGTACGCCGAGATTCCTCGCAACAGCCGCTCAAGTCCGGACGCGAAGATCTCACTGGCGGCGACGAGGTCGTACCGGACGTGGTCCTCCGCGTCGTACATCGCCAAGTCGTTGGGGCGGCCCCCCAGCTCCAACCCGAGGAACACGTAGCCGATGTCCGCGGTCTCAAGGAGCCGCTGCAGTTGATCGCGGTTGAACTGGCTGCTGTATGCCGAATAGGGGCTGGTCCGTACGTCCGCGACCGCGGTGATGCCGTGCTCGCGCAGCAAGTCGAGTAAGCGTTCGGCCGTGTGGTTCGAATGCCCGATGGTCCACGCGGCGAGACCTTGATGATCAGGCCTATTCGCTGCCATTGGCCTCGAACTCGAGGACGCCGTATCCGAAGACGATCCACGCCTCACCGGCTCCGTCGAAGCGGATGAGCAGCTCGATGCTCGAACCGGACGGGCGGATCGACAGAACGGTGCCCTCGCCCTTGGCGCGGTGCCGAACGTGGGTGCCCATCATGATCTCGGAGGGAGCGATGGCAGCTTCCGGTTGCCAGACCGCACCGGGATCCGACGCGAACAGAGAGGGCGCCGGTTCCGGCAGCCGGCGCGCAACACGCGCCGGTTCGAGCTTGGTGGGAGCCACCGCAGTGGCACTGACAGACCCTGCGGCCGGAGCTGCTTCAGGGGCGCGGGCGAGCACGTCGGACCACGGGATCCAGTGGCCAGGGTCCTCTCCTGGGCGCGGCGGGTGAGCCGCACGCGGGTCGCCGGGGGGCGGGTCGAGGCGGCTGGGGAACGGGCGGTCGCGCGTGCCATCTGCCATGGCGTCGTACACACCGAGGAGCAGATCCCGCAGGCGGTAACGGCCGTGTAGCTGCTCCTCGGCTCGTCGGACGATCGGGAAGGTCTCGAGGACATACTCGACCTCGTCGCGGGCCAGCGAATAGAGGTGGAAGAATGCGGCGTCGAGTTCCGCGCGGAGGATTTCGCGTCGATTCCCGTCCCAGCGAAACGGCGGCCCGCTCCATCCGACATCCTTCGCGAAGGGCTCGAGATCCGTGGATGTATAGGTGAGCTCAACCACACGCGGTCGAATCCATTCTCCGAGCCCCATGGCCGGCCCCCATGGGCAGGGTGCAAGATAGGCGGACGGATCCAGAACGGGCAACTGCTCGAGCAAGTAAAAGTTGAGGTGCATTCCCGCGACTTTCTGGCGGGCGAAGAAGTCACACACCAGGGAGTTGAGGTTCGCGAGAAGCCCGCCGATTTCGATCGGCCTTCGGTCAGTCAAGATCAGCGGGAGGTTGTTGGCCACAGCGACTCGAGGGATCGCCGCCGCTACGACGGTGCGTTCGTTCGACGCATTCGTGATGTCGCGGAACCCGAGGAACCAGTCTCGGCTCCAGCGACCTGATAGCCGCGCGTCGACCTCCCCTTGCGCCAACCAGTGTCTCGTGAGTGGGACGAACGACGGGTCTGCGTGGTCCGCATCGCCGACAGGAGGCAACTGGCTGTTGCCGCTGTCATCGGATCGATCGCGGAAGTCGCCGTATCGATGATCGAACTGCCAGATCATCTTGCCTTCGTAGAGGGGCAGGAATCGCTCCGAGGGCAACACAATTACGTTGCCGTCGAGAGACCCGCCAGCCCTCGCGAGTTCCTGGCGCGACCTGAACATGTGGCTTGCTGTGTTCGTCATGAACATCAGAAGCCCGCGATAGCCCCAAGTCGCCCCATCGTTGGAAGCGACTCTGTCCGCGTGGAGTACCGGGACCCTGGCGTAGACCTTTCGCGCTAGCTCCGCGTCGCGTGCGGACCGAAAGACGGGGCAGGTCAGGGTGTTCGGGTTTATGAGTCGCAAGTCTGCTGGTGAGAGTGGGAAGCAGCGATCCGCATCCTGGAGATCCTGTGGGTCCAGAAGGTAGAACGCGAACCGAGCTTGCTCGGGTCCGCGTCCAGGTGCGGTCGCGATCAGGATCATGAAGCGGTACATGCGGTGAACGCCGGGAAAGAGTCCGCGCCGGTTCTCGAAGTCGAAGAGGGACACGAGTCGGCGCGCGGAGACGAGTTCTGCGAAGAACGCCTGGGTGAAGCTGTCCGTCGCGACGCCCGTGGGAACGACGACCCCTGACCTGCCCCGGCTCGACGTCAGGCCAATAGCCAGCTCGGCGAACAGCGGAGCCGAGTTGAGACGCCCGCGGGCCGTAAGCTCGTACCTGCCTGACGCGTGCACGAAGTGCTGGACGGCCTCGTTGTGGTGGAGCGCTATCTGGTATGCACTCCACAGGACTGGATCTGCGCGCTCGATCCGCGCGATTGCGGCGGCCCGTCTCGCCGATGTGGCTGACGCCGCCACGTCTGGTGCGCGCTCGGCGAACCACTCCTGTGGGTCGAGCTGGATCTGATCCCAAGGCGGGTTGCCGAGCACGACATCGAACCCGCCGCGCTCGAACACAACCGGGAACTCAAGTGGCCAATGGAAGAAGTCGTAGCTTGCGGCGTTGCGGTCGATCAGCTCGCGTGTTGCAGCGTCCACGCCCGAGCCACCGATTGCAAGCGCCCGCACCGTGGCCGTCGTAACGGCCGGTGCGTTGTGGACCTTTGGCACCACGAAAGCCGCAGACCAAGCGTCGAGCGCGGCCTTGGCGCGCACATGCGCCTGGGACCCGAGGTAGGCCTCGTGGCTGGCCGCCTTCGTGGCGACACCGGTCGGTGAGTCCTCCGGCAGCACTTCGAGGGCACGGACCTGGTCAGCGAGCGTGCTGACCGGGTCCGCGGCCCCAGCCCCGAAGAGCGAGTACTGGCCAGCCCGCTCTCTGGCGTTGATCCGCCTCCAGTCTCGAGCCACTGTCCTATCGTCACCCCTGATGGCCTCGAAGGCCGCGTCAGGGACGCCGGACGCCGCCAGTTCGGGTGTCGTACCGAGAAGGCTGTTGCCGCACTTGATGTGGGCGTCCAGGAACGACAGCGGCTTGCCGGGCTCGAGCGCCTCGAGCCATAGGCTCACCTTGCATAGCTCGACCGCCATCGGGTTGCTGTCGACTCCATAAACGCAGCGCGCGATCACGTCTCGCAGGGCGTGCCGGACCTGCGCCGGCGGTGGCTCCCCCTCGCCCGAGCGGATCGCGGCCAGACGCTTCGCCAGCCGGTGTGCGGCGGCGATCAGAAAGTGGCCGGAGCCCGCGGCCGGGTCGACGACGGCGAGGCCAAGGATCGCGGCCTCGGCCTCGCCGGCGCTCTTCCCGCTGACTACCTCGTCCACGACCGGGTCGAGGGCCGAGTCGAGCAGGCTGCTGATCAGGCTGGTCGGCGTGTAGTAGGAGCCGGTTGACTTGCGCTCATTGCCCGCAGTCGTGCCCAGCGAGAACCGCGGCGGGTTCGCGTCGAGCTGGATCCTGGGGTGCAGTTCGAGGAG
>JAJZRZ010000097.1 GCA_021850085.1 Actinomycetes bacterium
CGATGTGCCAAGCGTTCAACTTGCCGGCTGGCCGAACGTAGAGATTCCCGAGGCCGAGGCGGTGGAGCTCCGCGAGTCGTACGCGATCGTCCTTCAGGTCCGCGATTCGGTCACCAAGGCGCTCGAAGACGCGCGCAGTATGGGGGAGATCGGCAAGAGCCAGGAGGCGCGGCTGATGCTGACAGTGCCCGCGGCGTGGCACGATGCACTCGCACAGCGGGGGGAGGCTGCGCTTGCCGAGATGTTCATCGTCTCGGAGACGGAGCTGTCGTTGGGCGACGGCGTGACGGTGGCGGTCGGGCGTGCCGGAGGCGACAAGTGCCCACGCTGCTGGAACTGGCGGCAGCTCTGTTCCGACGGTCTGTGTGCACGCTGCAGTGATGTGCTCGCACCGTCGTAGCCGGACTGTGAACGGCTGACTTCGGCTACCGGGTGGTACAATCCTCCATGAAGGAAGCACGAGCGCCCCTCGAGACGGGGCGCTTTGCCATACACCCCCTTGATGCCAAGGAGGACGTCATGCAGGCGACTGTGATCGAATCACTCAAGGCCGCCCTCGAAGCCGAACGGATGCGTGTCGCCGAGGCGATCGAGGAGTACGAGCGCGCTGGTCAGGAGACGCTCTCCGACATCTCGGGGGAGAACAACTACCGCGACCACATGGCCGATCAGGGCTCGGCAACCTTCGCCCGGGAGCTGGACATGACCCTCGAAGAGCAGGCCCGTCAGAACCTCGAGCAGATCGACCATGCCCTGGGGCGGATCGCCGACGGTTCCTACGGGATCTGCGCCCGTTGCGGGAAGACGATTCCCGTCGAGCGCCTTGAGGCCGTTCCGGAGACCGAGCTGTGCCTGTCGTGCAAGGAACGCGAGGAGAGCTCCTAGTGCCCCGTGCTCGCGCGCTGGTCTTCGGCGCGACGGCGCTCGGCGTGTTGGTCACCGACCAGGTCACCAAGACGATGGTGCGCTCGTCGATGGAGGTCGGTCAGTCTGATCCCGTGATCGAAGGCGTCCTGTGGCTGACGCGGGTACACAACACGGGGGCGGCGTTCGGCCTGTTCCGTGGCCAGCAGTGGATGCTCGTCATCATCGCGGTCGCGGTCCTTGCCGTCATCGCGTACGTCATCGCTCGGGTGCGACTTGAGAGTCCCGCCGCACGCACCGCGCTTGCCCTCGTCAGCGCGGGTGCGCTCGGCAATCTCATCGACAGGGTGGCGCTCGGCGGCGTGACCGATTTCTTGGACGTCGGCTGGTGGCCCGTCTTCAACTCGGCCGACATCTCGCTCAGCGTCGGCGTTGCCATCTTGGTGTGGTGGGTCCTGTTCGGCAAGGAGCACCGCAACGGCCACGCGGACTCCGGCGACCGTCGCGCCCGGGAGGTGCCGGATCCTGGTGAGTGAGCGCTTCACGCATAACGTCCGCGCGGACGAGGCGGGTGCGCGCCTGGATGTTCTCCTCGGCAGGCTTGAAGTGCTGCCGAGCCGAGCGGCAGCGCAGAAGCTGCTTGCGGGCGGCTTCGTGCGTGTGAACGGTGAGGTCGCGGCAAAGCGCCACATCTCCCGCGCGGGCGAGCGCATCGAGGTGTTCATCCCTGACGGCGAGCCATCTACGCTGGAGGCCGAGCGCATCCCGCTGGACATCCGCTTCGAGGACCGACACCTGATCGTGCTGTCCAAGCCTGCCGGATTGGTCGTCCATCCCGCCCGGGGTCACAGCACGGGGACGCTTGTGCATGCGCTGCTCGCGCATACCGGAGACCTCGGCACCCAGGCGGGTGAGGAGCGCCCGGGCATCGTCCACCGCCTCGACAAGGACACGTCGGGGCTGATGATGGTGGCCAAGGACGATCAGACTCAGATCGCGCTTTCCGAGGCGCTCAAAGTGCGGGCCATCGAGCGGCGGTACGTCGCACTCGTTCATGGCTACATCGCCCCTGACACCGGCATCATCGACGCACCGCTCGCCCGACATCCGAAAGACCGTATGCGTATGGGCGTGAGCGACCATCCGGACGCCAAGCAGTCGGTCACCACCTTCAGCGTGCTTGAACGCTTCATGGCCGGCACGCATGACGACGGATACACGCTAGTGGAGTGCAAGCTGTACACCGGGCGGACGCACCAGATCAGAGTTCACATGCACTACATCAAGCATCCCATCGTGGGCGATCCGCTTTATGGCCGGAACCACCCGAAGGCTGACCTTGGACTGGACCGGCAGTTTCTGCACGCGTACCGCATCGCCTTCGATCATCCTGAGACCGGGGAGCGCATCGATCTCACGGATCCGCTGCCCCCGGAATTAGCCGCGCGTCTGCGGGTGCTAGAAGCCGAATCGATGGGGAGGACGACCGCCGGAGACACGATCATCGCGGTCGTGTCGGGTGTACACTGAGCAAGGGACGATGCCGAGAGACTCGGGGAGGTCGGCACGTGAGACGAAGGCGCGCCGCACGTCTTGCCGTGACGTATGCGGTGATTGCCGTCGCGTGGATACTGCTCTCCGACGGCATGCTTCTCACTCTCGGTCTGTCAGCCGAGGACATTGCCGCGTACTCGGTGCTCAAGGGCATCGGCTTCGTCGTCGTCACGAGCGTTTCGCTCTACGCTCTCGTCGATCGCTTCGTATTCACCCTCGAGCGGCGCGAGCGCGAGTACAGGGATCTGTTCGAGCACAACCCTAATCCCATGTGGTTCTACGACCTCGACACGCTGGTGTTCCTCCGTGTGAACGACGCGGCTGTGGCGAAGTACGGGTATTCGGCCGAGGACTTCGAAGCGATGACCATCGCCGACATCCGGCCTCCTGAGGACCTCGAGCGCTTGTACGTGAACCTCGAGGCCGTGCGCAGCGGGGCGGCAAGCGACGTGAACGAGTCGGGCGCGTGGAGGCACATCACCAAAGATGGACGGGTCCTGTGGGTGGACATCACCTCCCACATCACGGAGTTCGAGGGCAGGCCCGCCGAGGCTGTGGTCGTGCGCGATCTGACTGAGGCGCACGAGGCGCGGCAGGAGCTCTTCCGCCTCCGGCGGGAGCGGCTGCTGGTCGAGCGCCCATCGCCGGCCGGACCGAAGGCCGAGAGCGCTACGACTGATGGCTGAGCCCCACTCCGGCCTCCACACCACCTCCACACCCCCTGCATGAGGGCATCAGACAGCGGTGGTATCGTCTGAAGCGTCGGTGATGCCGCGAAAGGCGACTGGGGTGGAGACACGACGCATACTGCTCGTCGAAGACGAGTCGCAGACACGCTCGGTGGTGGAGGCGTATCTCGAGCGGGAGGGATACTGGGTCTCGAGCGTCGGTGATGGGCGCGCGGCCCTCGAAGCGTTCGGCGCGCACCGGTTCGACGCGGTCATCTTGGATCTAAACCTGCCCATGGTCTCCGGTGAAGACGTGTGCCGTCGTATCCGCGATGTCTCAGACGTGCCCATCATCATGCTGACCGCGAAGGGTGCCGAGGAGGAGCGGATCGCCGGTCTGGACCTGGGCGCCGATGACTACCTGGTGAAACCGTTCAGCCCCCGCGAACTCGTGGCGCGCGTGCGGGCGTTGCTCAGGCGCGCGCATACGGGCTCGGAACCGCAACGTGCGCGGCTCGAGTACGGTCCCCTTGAGATCGACGTCGCCGGGCACAAGGTCTTCTTGCGAGACCGGGAGATCGACCTCACGGCTAGCGAGTACAGGCTGCTCACCACGCTGTCGCGATACCCCGGGCGCGTGTACTCACGCATGGAGCTCGTGGAGAAGGTGCTCGGCTACGACTTCGAAGGATACGAGCGCGCAATCGATTCGCACGTGAAGAACCTGCGCGCGAAGCTCGGCGACGACCCCAGGGAGCCGAGCTTCATTCACACCGTCTTCGGAGTGGGATACCGCTTCGAACCGCCGGTGGAGAGCTCGTGAGAGGTGGCGGGCTGACAACCAGGTTTGCGGTGGCCTTCGCGGTCGTCGCGGTGGCGACGGCGCTCATCGCCGCGGTGGTGATCACAGTGACGTGGGAGCGGCAGTTCCGGCGTTACGTGGAGCGAGGTGTGCAGGAGCGAGCGGACGCGATCGCGGCCACGGTCGGCGACGGGTACGAGCGGTTCGGTGGATGGCAGGGGATCTCGGTCCCGCAGTTCATGCATTTCGGGATGGCGGCAGACATCACCATGCAGATCGTGGACGCGGACGGCGATCTGATCGCGTACACGGCGGGCCACATGGGGCGAATGATGACCGAAGGCGCGCCGCCGCGCGGAGCCGAGGTCGTCGCGCGCGCGGACATCGTGGCCCGGGGTGTGGTCGTGGGTGAGGTGCAGGTGTTGCAGCAGCCTGCTGACACGCTGTTGACCGAGCGAGATATGCGTTTTCGCAGCGGGTCGCTATGGGGGCTTGCCATGGCGGCGGTGATCGCGACTGCGCTCGCGTCGCTTGCGGGAGGGATGTACGCGCGGGCCATCGTGCGCCCAATCGAGGCGGTGACCCGCGCGGCGGAGGCGCTGCGCCGCGGTGACCGGAGCGCGCGCACGGGGATGCGTGGCACCGACCCCGTCTCGGGCCTCGGTGCCACGTTCGATCAGATGGCCGATGCGGTGGAGACCGAGCGGGCCTTCGAGCAGCAGCTCACGGCAGATGTGGCTCACGAGCTGCGGACGCCGCTCCAAGCGATCCAGGCCACCGTGGAGGCGATGCAGGACGGCGTCCTGCCCACCGATGAGGAGCGGCTCGCCCTCATCCACGACGAGACAGTGCGACTCGGCCGGCTGGCCGGATCGATCCTCGAGCTGTCACGCCTCGAGACGGGCTCCGCACAGTTCACGCTCGCACCGCTGGACCTCGCGACGCCCGTGGCGGTCGCGATCGACAGCTCGCGCGCCCTCATGGAGTCCACCGGTCACGTCCTGGAGGAGTCGGTCGAGCGGGGCGTGTTCGTTCTCGGCGACGGCGACCGTCTGACGCAGGCGGTGGGCAACCTGCTCTCGAATGCGGCCCGCTACACGCCCAAGGGCGGTCTCGTCCGCATCAGGCTTCTTCGCGACGGCACTGAGGGGGTCATCGAGGTCGCCGATTCCGGGATCGGGGTGGCCGAGGAGGACCGGACCCGGGTATTCACTCGCTTCTGGCGTGCGGACCCGGCCCGGTCGAGGGCGAGCGGAGGCCTCGGGATCGGGCTGGCTGTGGTGCGCGAGATCATCGAGCGCCACGGCGGGACGGTGGGGGTGCACGGATCCGATCTGGGCGGTGCCGCGTTCGTCGTGCGCATCCCGTTGGACGGGGAAGTGTCCAGTTCTTGAGGGTTCTTGAGCATCAAGGAGGTCGTTGCGGAGCCGTCGCACACCTGCTAGTCTCAGGCAGACCTTTAATACCGGTCCCGTGAGGCCGGCAAGGAGCCAACCGCATAGTCCGCGAGCGCCCATCGGTGCGCCGCAGCCGAGCAGCCGCCTTCTTGCCCGCCGCGAGGAGGCGTTTTTGTCGCCCTCGTGGGACATCGACGAGCGTGGCAGGAGGTGCACCGGGTGGGCTATCGGGAAAAAGCCGAGGTGATGGATGCCGAGGCCATGGACCGCGCGTTGACGCGGATCGCACACGAGATCCTGGAGGCGAACAAGGGCGCTGGGGACATCGCGCTCGCCGGGATCATGACGCGTGGTGTGGAAATGGCGACGCGCCTCGCACAACGCGTCGAGCGTATCGAGGGGAAGAGCGTCCCCGTAGGCAGCCTCGACATCAGCTTCTACCGCGACGACGTCGCTACACGCTTCAACCCCGAACTGCACGCCACGGACATCCCGTTTCCGGTGGAGGGTAGGACGATCGTACTGGTGGACGATGTGTTGTACACAGGTCGCACCATTCGCGCGGCGATGGACGCGATCATGGATTACGGCAGACCCGCAGCCATCCAGCTCGCGGTGCTGGTGGACCGAGGGCACCGTGAGCTTCCCATACGTGCGGACTTTGTCGGCAAGAACGTCCCCACGGCGCGCCGGGAACGCGTGAAGGTCCTCCTGCGCGAGTACGACGGCCGCGAGGCGGTCGTGATCCTCGAAGCTGACGGGAAAGGGGAGTAGCGTGCTCGCGAGCAGGCACATCATGACCATGGAGGACGTGAGCGCTGAGGAGATCGCGCTCATCCTCGATACCGCCGAGTCATTCGCCGAGGTGAACCGGCGGCGGATCAAGAAACTCCCCACCCTGCGCGGCCGTACGGTCGTCAATCTCTTCTTCGAACCCTCCACGCGCACGCGCACGAGCTTCGAGATCGCCGCCAAGCGTCTGTCCGCCGATGGCATCAACTTCTCGGCATCCGCATCGGCGACGACGAAGGGCGAGACGCTGCGCGACACCGCCAAGACCCTTGCTGCGATGAGCTGCGACCTCGTGATCGTCCGCCACAAGTACGCGGGTGCCCCGCAGATGCTCGCCGAGACGATGGATTGCTCGATCGTCAACGGCGGCGACGGCGTCAACCAGCATCCCACCCAGGCGCTGCTCGACCTCTATACGATGAGGCAAGCGCTCGGGAAGCTTGAGGGGCTGCGAGTGGGGATCGTCGGCGATGTCAGTCATTCGCGAGTCGCGGGCTCGTTAGTGCCGGCGCTGCGCAAGGTCGGAGCGATACC
>JAJZRZ010000098.1 GCA_021850085.1 Actinomycetes bacterium
ATCTAAGAGGCGAGTGCAGCGGATCCCGTAGGGCGTCGCCTTCCGCGCGCCAACGACTGCCAATCCAGGAACGAGCGCGCCGGGGTCGCCGATACCGTAGAGGAGCTTCGGTGGGTCAGGGGTCTCGGCGAGTTGTGCGGGATACTCTGCGGAACCCAAGGAAAGGACGAAGCGCTCGGCATGTTTCATCCCTTCCACCCCCGATAGGTCAGAGCCTCAGCGACATGGCCTTCCAGTACCCTCTCGCTGGCGTCGAGGTCTGCGATCGTCCGAGCGACCTTGAGCAAGCGTGTGACACCGCGCCCCGAGAGGTTCATCCGCCGCGCTGAGTGCTCGAGCAGCGAGAGAGCGACAGGATGGAGAGATCTGCGAAGCCCTGAACGGGCTCGCTCCTCAGCGTAGGCTCGTGCGGCGAGCACAGCTTGGCGAGATTCGGCGGTTGTGACGCCGACGGCCTGATCATCCGAAAGCAGGAGACCGGGATCGACTCGGTCCACCCGGGTCGAGATGTCCATCCGGTCGTACAGTGGGCCGCCGACTCGCGACTGGTACCGGGCCACCAATCCTGGAGGGCAGGAGCACGCCTTGTCTTGGTCGCCATGGTAGCCGCAAGGGCACGGGTTCATCGCCGCGACGAGCGCTACGCGGGCAGGATACCGTATAGCGCCGTGCGCGCGTACGAGCGTCACGGCCCCCTCCTCGATCGGCTGCCTCAGGGCTTGGAGGGATGCGGGCCCGAATTCCGGGAGTTCATCGAGGAAGAGCACTCCCGTATGGGCCAAGCTGATTTCGCCTGGGAGCGGCGGTGAGCCCCCTCCGATCAATCCGGCTATGCTGGATGAGTGGTGGGGCGCCCTGAACGGACGGACCCCGCCGAGCACCGGAGATGGATCGCGCCCGGCGACCGAATGGACGAGCGCGGCCTCGAGACGCTCCGCCGCGCTGAGGGGTGGCAGCAGTCCGCACAAGGCTCTGGCGAGCATCGTCTTGCCCGCTCCGGGAGGTCCTACGAACAGAACGTTGTGTCCTCCGGAGGCGGCGATCTGCAGGCATCGCTTCACCTGCATATGTCCCACGACGTCTGAGAGGTCCACGCCGGGGGCCGATGGCGGCGCCTCCTGCGGGGAGCGCCGTCGACACGTAGAGGGGATCCCTTGTCTCGCGGCTCGGATGCCGAGTAGCGGGCGATAGCGCAGGTCGGGGACCGCATGAACCACCGTGGCCGCGCTCTGGGGGCCCAGCAGGTCGCGTGCCTGTCGCGCTGCAGCCAGCGCATGAGCGAGCATCCCGGGCACTTCGCGCACCGAACCGTCCAGCCCGAGTTCTCCCACCGCCGAGATCCTGTCGAACGCACGCGGCTCGAGCTGCCCAGTTGCGCACAGGACTGCTAGCGCGATAGGCAGGTCGAACCCAGTGCCATGTTTGCGTAGGGGCGCGGGAGCGAGATTGACGATGACGCGAGCGTTCGGAAACTCGTAACCGGAGGTTCGTAAGGCCGCTCTGACCCGATCCCGTGCCTCCTGTACGGCGACGTCAGGTAGTCCGACGATCCCGAACACGGGCAGGCCGGAGGAGACGTCAGCCTGCACCTCTACCGGCACGGCGTCCACCCCCACGAGCGTGGCAGTCGTGATCGTCGCTTGCATGTCAGCCCACGACGAACGCTGCGCGGTGGTGGCGCAAGAGGGCCCGGTCAGCAGCCAGAACGCGAACGGTCACGACGTCGAACCGAATGTTGCACGTCTCACCGATTCCCGCCGATGCGGCATACGCCTGCGCAAGTCGCGCAAGCTGGCGTTGCTTCGCGGGTGACACGGCATCCTCAGGAGTACCCCGGGAGTCGGTGGTGCGAGTCTTGACCTCGCAGATGACGAGCTCTTCGCCGTCGAGGGCGACGATGTCTATCTCTCCCCTGCCGTTACGCCAGTTGCGGTCCACCACCTGCATCCCGACGCGCTCCAGATATGCGGCGGCTGCCGCTTCCCCACGGGTACCGATCTCCGATTGATCCATGAGCGTTCCCTCCCTTGGGGAGAGGGTCGCATGGAGCGGTAACTGTCCGGTAAGCGGGACTCTACCGGAATCAGAACAACGGATGCTGCGAGCAGGGCGAGAAGGAGGCTCGATGCACCGGGGCCGGGCCGAGGGCCGCCAGCGCTTCGAGGTGGGCGGAGCTCCCATAGCCTTTGTTGTGGGCGAAACCATAAGCAGGATGCTCTTCCGCGAGCGCGGTCATGATGCGGTCGCGCTCAACCTTTGCGTATACAGCGGCAGCGGCTATGGCCCTCACAGTGGCGTCGCCTCTGACGATGGCTGTACTCGGAACGCCGAGTTCCACTTGCCTGCCGTCAACGAGCACGTGCTCGACAGCCATTCCGAGTCCATCCAGTGCCCGGCGCATCGCGAGCACGATGGCGCGGGTGATCCCTAGAGCATCGATCTCAGCTGGTTGTGCGTGGCCCACGCTGACAGAAACCGCCGTTCGTCGTATCTGGTCGTGGAGCCGTTCGCGCGCGATAGGAGTGAGCCGCTTCGAGTCATCGAGTCCCGAAAGCATTGCATCGCGGGAAAGGACACACGCGCCCGCGCTCACCGGCCCAGCGAGTGCTCCTCTTCCCACCTCGTCAACGCCGGCGATGACCATCACGCCACGGTCAGCGAGAGCCCATTCGCAGGCCGCGAGTGATTCCAGGCGAGCCCGCTCTGCCCGCTCGCGATCCAGCCGCCGAGCCGCGCGCAGCAGCGCAGCGGTCACGCTGGAGCGCGGGTCGCTGCAGTGGTCCGCGAGCAGGGTGGGCAGTTCGTCGGCCGATGCCTTGGAGAGCAACGCCTGGATGCGGGTCACGGAAAGCCTGTCCATGAGGCACAGTGTACAGCGTGGCGCGCAAAGGCTCCCGGAAAATCCGGGAGCCTTTGGTGGAGGTGTGTTCGGGGCGGTACGCTAGCGGCGTTCTTTGACACGAGCGGCCTTACCGACCTTATCGCGCAGGTAGTACAGCTTGGCTCGGCGCACCTTGCCGCGAGTGACGACCTCGAGGCTCACGATCTTGGGGGAATGAACTGGGAAGGTACGCTCCACGCCGACCGCGAAAGATATCTTGCGGACCGTGAAGGTCTCACGGTTGCCAGAACCGTGACGGCGGATCACGATGCCCTGGAACGGCTGAAGGCGTTCCCGGGTCCCTTCGACGACCTTGTACATCACTTTGACGGTGTCTCCGACGCTGAACGCCGGCATGCCCTCACGCAGCTGCTGCTGCTCGATGGCTCGGATCTTGTCCATGACGCATTCCTGTTCAGTCAGTTGAGTGGTTCCTGAGGCGCCCTGAGGCACGAATGCACAGTATAGACCAGGCCCGCTGAGGGAAGCAACGGGCGCTTCTCCTGCGCGTCGCCCTCCGCCAGCCACCGCCCGACAGCCTGCGCCATCACAAGGGGCCCACCCTGTCCATCGGCCAGAATGTGAAGAACGCCCGCCCATTGATATCGCTCAAAGGGACTGCGCCGAACACGCGCGAATCGGCGCTGTTCGGGCGGTTGTCACCCATGAGCCATACAGAGCCCTCTGGGACCGCGTAGGGCATGCCGATGACCATGGGTTCGGTGGGTGCACCCAAAGAATACGGCTCATCGATGGGGATACCGTCGATGAGCACACGGCCATTCTCGATGTCGACGATCTGGCCTCCCGTGGCGACGACGCGCTTGATCAGCGTCTGTACCGTCTCCGTGGGGTCGTCCAGTACCACTATGTCACCCGCTTGCGGTTCGCTGAAGCGATAGATGAACTTGTTGGCAAGGACGCGATCGGAGATCTCGATCGTCGGCTCCATCGAGCTGCTAGGGATCACGTAGGGCTGGATCACGAAGGTCCGGATGCCGCTCGCAAGCAAGAATGCGAGTGCCACCATCACCACCAGTTCGCCCAACCATCGGCCGAAGGACACGGGTGCATCCCGTGCGGGCTGATCGCTCAGTTCTTCGGGGTACGGCCGGCCCTGTTCGGTATCCACGTTGCGCTACCCCGATCCTTCCATGATCCGTCGAGCGAAGACGCGCTCGTCTTGAGTCAGATCCGCGCGCGCAATGAGATCCGGCCGCCGCTCGGCAGTGCGTCTGACGGCTTCGCGCCTGCGCCATGCAGCGATGCGGGCATGATCGCCGCTCAGGAGTACCTCGGGTACGTCCATACCCGCAAACGACGCTGGCCGAGTGTACTGAGGATACTCCAACAAACCCTGCGAAAACGACTCTTCGAAAGCGGAATCCTCATCGCCCAGTACGCCGGGGAGCAGACGTGCCACCGAGTCGGTCAGGACGAGCGCCGGCAGCTCTCCACCGGTGAGAACGTAGTCACCGATGGAAAGCTCAAGGTCCGCGCGGACGAGGATGCGGTCGTCGAAACCCTCGTAGCGTCCACATACGAGCACTAGGCGCGGGAGGGCCGAGAGCTCTCGGACGAGGTCTTGGGTGAGCGGCACGCCTTGCGGGGTGAGCAGTACGACCGTGGGTTGTTGCGCGCCGTTGGCACATACCGCGTCCAGTGCGCGGTACACAGGCTCGGCCTTCATGACCATGCCCGGTCCGCCGCCGAAGGGCTGATCGTCCGTCGTGCGATGGCGGTCGTCGGTCCACATTCTGAGGTCGTGGACGACGACTTCGAGCGCTCCTGAACTACGTGCGCGGCCGATGATCGACGCGTCGAGCACCGACGCGAAAATCTCAGGCAGTATCGAGATGATGTCGACCCTCATTCGGTATCTCCGTCGATGAGACCCTCGAGAAGCGCCACGCGCAGTGCGCCGTCGACCGTTCCGCGCATGACGTCCGCTATCACCGGAACGAGCACTTGACCGAAGGGTCCGCCCTCGCAGATCAGCACGTCGTTCGCACCGGTCACGATCACCTCGGTCACGCTGCCGATGAACCCCCGAGTTTCGTCATGGACCGGCATGCCGACGAACGCGTCCCTCGGTGTCGCATGATCGGACTCCTCGCCTCGCGCAAGAAGGTGCCTGCCGGCGAGCTCGTGCGCGGTGGCGGCATCGTCGATGCCGGTCAGTCGCACGAGCCAGCCCTTCGGTCCTGGCCGGACCTCCGAGATGCGTCTGGCGATCGCACCGGCTTCGGGAGGAGGCACGATCCATACGTCGATCCCCTCCAGACTCGGAGAAGAGAACTCGTTGCGCGGGGCGACCGACACCTCTCCTTGCGTGCCGTGGGCCTTGGTGATCCGGCCGAGCCGTCGGTACGGCGCCGGCATCGTTCTAACCGAGGATTTCGACCGTCGCGTCGGAACCGTCAACCGACGCCGCGGCGCGAACGAGCACCCGGATGGCCTTGATGACCCTGCCCTGCTTGCCGATGACCTTGCCCGTGTCATCGGCGTTGACCGAAACCTCATACGTGATCAAGTCACCATCACGTCTGTCGATACGCACCTCTTCTGGATGGGCTACGAGCGAAGTGACCAGGTAGTTCACGAGCGCATCGAGGTTTGGCGTGCCGGGCACGTCTAATCAGCCGCCCCTTCGGTGGTCTCAGCGGCAACCTCTGGCGATTCGCGAGGAGTCTTCTCAGCGGCCTCGGCCTTCGCCTCAGCAGCGGCCTTGCGGTCCGCCTCGAGCTTCGCCTGCGCCTTCTTGGACAGCGCCTCGCCCTTGGAGGGGGCATGTGCGTCCGGGTCCTTAGCGATGGCGATGAGCTTGGCGACGGTATCGCTGGGCTCGGCACCCTTGGCGAGCCAAGCGTCAATCTTCTCGATATCGAGCTCGATAGCAGACGGCTCGGTGCGTGGGTTGTACCGGCCGAGGATCTCGATGAAGCGTCCGTCGCGTGGTGCGCGTGAGTCGGCGACGACGACGCGGTAGAACGGTGCCTTCTTCGCTCCAGCGCGAGCAAGGCGGATCTTGACTGCCAAAACGTTCACCTCCGTGTAGGTGGCCCTCCTGGGGCCACGCCGAGCAAGAGCAGCGACTAATGATACGAGAGAAGTCTGCGGGGGTCAAAAGCGAACACCATCCCCGGTGTGCGCTCCTAGAAGGGCCCTGGCATTCCCGGCATCCCGAACCGCCGTCGCTTGCCCTTCTTGCCCTCGCGCTCCATCGTCTGGAGTTGCTTGACCATCTTCTGGGCCTGAGCGAACTGCTTGAGCACCTGGTTCACATCGAAGACGCGGACGCCCGCGCCTCGGGCGATCCGCTCCCGCCGCGCGCCGTTCATGATCGCGGGCTTCGCTCTCTCCGCGATCGTCATCGACTGGATGATGGCCTCGGTCCTGACTAGCGCGCCCTCGTCCACACTCGCGTCGGCCGGTAGCTTGCTCGCCCCGGGGATCATCTTGAGCAGTTCTCCGAGCGACCCCATCTTCCGCACCTGTTGGAGCTGCTTGAGGAAGTCGTCGAGCGTGAAGACACCGCCGCGGATGCGTGCCTCAGCCTCAGCAGCGTTGGTCTCGTCGAATGACTCCTGGGCCTTCTCGATCAGCGTGACCACATCACCCATGCCGAGGATGCGCTTGGCCATGCGTTCGGGGTGGAATGCCTCCAAGGCATCAAGCTTCTCCCCCACGCCGGCGAACTTGATCGGC
>JAJZRZ010000099.1 GCA_021850085.1 Actinomycetes bacterium
TCGACCGCCTGGGGCGTCCCGTCTGCCGCGCCAAGGTGGTCCAGTGGGATATGGATGCCATCGGGGCGGATCGTGAGCAGGTGGGCTTGCGCGGCTCGGCCACTCGGGTGAAGAAGGTCGAGAGCGGCAAGAAGACCTATGCCGGCTACGAGCTCAGCGGCCACACGCTGGGCGTCGTCGGCTTGGGCAAGGTTGCACAGGACCACCATCTGCCGGTGATCGTGGCAAGCGATGCCTTCGAGGTGGCGCCGAGGACCGGGGATTTCGAGGTCGATCTACGCGCCCTCGGCCTCGGCGAGTATCCCGAAGAGCTGCTGCGCCCGATCGAGCCACCGGCGAGTCTTGCCGAGACGGAACCGCCGAGCGAGCCCCGACTCCCGATGTCTGAGGTTGCGGCCGGCAGGACGCAGGACGCACCCCTCCAAGGGCGCGACGATCTCGATTCGCTGCTCGCGTCGCTCGGCGGCGCGGCAGCGGAGGGTCTGATCTCGTCGGGAACCGGCTTTGGCGACGAGCCCGCCGCCGAAGTCGGTTACATCTCCACCGATGTGTTTCTCGCCGAGTTCGATGGGGATGGCCTCTCCAGCGGCCTCGGCGATGAGCTCACCGCGCTGACCGGAGGCGCCACGGCGCGCGTCAGACCGGTCGCAACCGTGAACAAGCTTCCCGAGGCCGGCGAGGCGCCCATGCTGCACCGCGACCAGTTGGTGGATCGCGCGCTGCTCGAGAAGATCATCGAAGGCATAGAGAACCTGTAACAGGGACGGAGCGGCATGCAGTCTGTCAAAGTAGTCGTCACGGGGCCGTTCAACGCGGGCAAGACGACCTTCATAAAGGCCGTCAGCGAAATCACGGTCCTGTCCACGGAACGGCAGGTGAGCGCCACATCCGGCGAGGCGCAGGGCGAGACCACCGTCGCCATGGACTTCGGGCGGATCACCATCTCAGACGATGTTGTCCTCTACCTGTTCGGCACGCCTGGCCAGGAGCGGTTCTCCTTCATGTGGGAGACGCTCTCTGAGGGGATGCTCGGCTTCGTGCTGCTCGTGGACGCCGAGGACAGCGCCTCACACGAGGACGCGAAGTCCATGATCGCCTTCTTCCGCAGCATGTCGGACGTGCCGTTCGTCGTCGCCGCGAACAAGGTGGCGCCCACCGACATGAAGACCTTGCGCCAAGTGCGCAGTGCCATAGCCCTGTCAGATGAGATCCCGCTGCTGCCCGTGGACGCGCGCGAGAAGGAGAGCGTTAAGGCGGTCCTGCTCGGGCTCCTCTACCGCATCCTCGACTCCATGGGCTGAGACGCGTGGACGAGCGATATCACATCATCCTCGGCGCGCTTGCGTTGCCGCTGGGCGGTGTGGTCATGTATCTCATCGTCGCCGCTACCCGAAACCGCGCTCTCCGTCGGCGTGAGCCGACACCGGAGGTGGAAGCCGTGCCTACGCCCGAAACCGGGCAGCCGCTGCCCGGTTACTCGCTCGCCGACGAGCTGGACCGTCTGATCGCCACGGCGGCGGCTCCGGCGCCGCTGCTCACGCCTGCTGAGTACGAGGCGGTCCTCTCGCCCGCGCTTGTCGTGGAGCCCGAGCCGGTCTTCGAGGTGGAGCCCGAGCCGCTGTTCCCGCCGCCGTCCGTCGGCAGGGTGCTGTCAGCCCCGGCGCCTGTGACGGCGCCCGCCCCGGCGCCCGCGGCGCAGGTGCCCTGCTACACGCTCGTGGGGCCCGTGGAGCTGCACTTCACGGAGGGGCAGGGCAGGATCGGCGTGAAGCCCGGCACGCGCAGCTTCGTGGAGTTCCAGCGGCTCGCCGGCATCCTGCTGGATGATCTGCGGTCCGCGCGCGGCTGTTGACGCGCATCCTTCCTGTCGCGGGCCGCTCGATCTGTCGTACTATCGTGCCGATGGGCCGTCACGCACGGTTCGCTCTCGATCCCGGACGGAGGTTGCCCCGGTGGCCGAAGCTGGTCAGCGGCTCGGTGCGCTGCTGATGCGCGCCGGGATCATAACCGAGCGGCAACTCACCGACGCGCTCGAGGTACACAAAGCCACCGGCAGCCCGCTGGGACGCGTGCTGGTGGATCTCGGCTACGCCACCAACGGGGCGATCCTGTCGGTGATGGCCAAGCAGATCGGCATCGAGTACGTCGACTTCTCCGAGCGGCGACCCGATGCGATCGCCATCGCCGTAGTCCCGAAGGAGCTCGCCGCCAGGTACACCCTCATGCCGGTGGAGATCGTCGATGACCACCTGGTGGTGGCCATGGCGGACCCCCAGAACGTGCTCGCGCTCGACGATCTGCGCATCATCACGGGGTACGAGATACGCCCGGCCATCTCCACCAAAGACGACATCATCGCCGCGGTGGAGGAGTACTACAAGGTCGCCACCACGATGTCGGCCGACGAGCTGAGCGGTGCCGACGAGTTGGAGGGCATGTCGCTCGAGGATCTCACCGAGGTGACCGACGAGGCGCCCATCGTCAAGCTCGTGAACTACATCATCAACAAGGCGGTCGCGGACCGGGCGAGCGACATCCACGTCGAGCCGCAGGAGAAGGACCTGCGCGTCCGCTACCGGGTGGATGGCGTGTTGCACGAGTTCATGCGCAGTCCGAAGGGCACGCAGCAGGCGATCATCTCCCGCTTCAAGATCATGGCCGACATGGACATCGCGGAGGCGCGCAAACCACAAGACGGCCACACCGCGCTCACCATCGGCGGGCACAAGATGGATTTCCGGGTGTCCACGCTCCCCACCGTGTACGGCGAGCGTGTCGTGCTGCGCATCCTGCGCAAGGACAACATCATGCTCCGCTTGGAGGACCTCGGCTTCCTGCCGTCGGCGCTCGAGCGCTTCGAGTCGTCGTTTCGCAAGCCGTACGGCGCGATCCTTGTCACGGGGCCGACCGGCTCGGGAAAGTCGACGTCGCTGTACGCCGCGATCAACGTGCTGAACCAGCCGAGCAAGCACATCCTCACCGCCGAGGACCCCGTGGAGTATCGGCTGCCCGGCGTGAACCAGGTGCAGACCAACGTGAAGGCGGGCCTCACCTTCGCGCGTGCGCTGCGGTCTTTCCTGCGCTGTTCGCCCGACATCATCCTGGTGGGAGAGATTCGCGACCAGGAGACCGCCTCCATTGCCATCGAGTCCGCGCTCACCGGCCACCTGGTGCTCTCCACGCTGCACACCAACGACGCGGCCGGCGCGATCACCCGCCTCACCGAGATGGGCGTGGAGCCTTTCTTGGTGGCGTCCTCGGTGGACTGCGTGCTCGCGCAACGCCTCGCGCGGCGCCTGTGCCCTGACTGCAAGGAGGAGTTCAGGCCGCACAAGCAGGCGCTCCTCGATGCGGGTTTTGCCGAGGACGACCTGCCCGGCAAACTCTGGCGGCCCAAAGGATGCAAGAAGTGCGGCGGCACCGGTTACCGCGGGCGCCTCGGCGTCCACGAGGTGATGCTCGTGTCCGAAGAGATCGGCGACCTGTGCGTGAGGGAGGCCACCGCCGAGGCGATCAAGGACATGGCGGTGCGGCAAGGAATGCTCACCTTGCGCATGGACGGGCTCGAGAAGGTCCGTCTGGGGCGCACGTCGCTTGAGGAGATCGTGCGCGTGATCGTGTAGCTCGACGCCGGACTTGCCGATAGTACGCTCTATGGTATGTTCGCGCTGATGTCCGCTGGCTGAGAGGGGCTCGACAATGGCGACCATCACCTTCAAGTACAACGTCCGCGACAAGACCGGCAAGGTTGTCAGCGGAAAGCTTGAGGGGGAGAACAGGGAGGCCGTCGCGGCGAAGCTGCGGCAGATGGGCTACATCGTCCTCGACCTGGATGAGGATCGCCTCGCCCGGCTCAACAAGATCCAGTTCGGCACATCGGTCAAGGTCAAGGACGTCACGATCTTCGCGCGGCAGTTCGCGACCATGATCAACGCCGGCCTCTCGCTCACCAAGTGCCTCGGCATCCTTGCGTCGCAGTCGGAGTCGAAGGAGCTGCGCGAGGTCATCAACGCGCTCGCGAAAGACGTCGAGGCCGGGCAGTCGCTGTCCGAGGCGATGATGAAGCACCCGAAGATCTTCCCGCCGATCTTCTACAACATGGTCCGCGCCGGCGAGACCGGTGGTGTCTTGGACGAGGTCCTGCTTCGCGTGGCGGACCTGTTCGAGGCCGATGCGCAGCTCAAGGCGAGGATCAAGTCGGCGATGACGTACCCCATCTCGATGCTAGTACTTGTCCTGCTCGTGCTCGCGGCGATGATGGCGTTCGTCGTCCCCACGTTCCAGAAGATGTTCGCGGACATGGGGGGGACGTTACCGGTACCCACCCAGATCCTAGTATCGATCTCATGGGGCGTGACCAACTGGCCGGGTCTGGTGATGGTGGTGTCCGCCGTGCTCCTCGGCGCCGCGTTCAAGTGGTGGACGAGCACGGAATCGGGCCGCTACACGTGGGACGGCGTCATGCTGCGCGCCCCGATCATCGGCCCCTTGCAGCGCAAGACCGCGATCGCGCGGTTCACCCGGACGTTCGGGACGTTGGTGGCGGCAGGGGTGCCCATCCTCTCGGCGCTCGACATCGTCTCCGACACGGCCGGTAACGAAGTGGTCGCCCGGGCGCTCAAGAACGCTCGTGCGGCGATCAAGGAGGGCGAGACGATCGCCAAGCCGCTGGGCGAGTCACCCGTGTTCCCGTCCATGGTCGTGCAGATGGTGGCCGTGGGCGAGGAGACTGGCGCGCTCGACCAGATGCTGGAGAAGATCGCCGACTTCTATGACGAGGAGGTGCGCGTCGCCGTCGATGCGCTCACCTCGATCATCGAGCCCGTGATGATGGCGACGCTGGGCGTCATCGTGGGTGGCATGGTCATCGCGCTGTACATGCCGATGTTCAACGTCATCACGCTGGTGAACTGACCGGTTAGACCGAATCGCGGTTTGCCCATAAAGTCCATGCCCGCTATGCCGATACCATTGAATGAACGGGCATCAGCCCGAGTTTCCGCAAGGGAAAGGGAGGTGAACATCGATGCGGATGTTCAAGAAGGATGAGGGTTTCACCCTCGTCGAGCTCATGGTCGTGGTTCTGATTATCGGTATCCTTGTCGCGATCGCAATCCCCGTGTTCAACGCCGCGTCCCGCAACGCCCGTCTTCGCACCTGCCAGTCGAACCAGCGCACGATCGAAGGCGCCGTCCAGCAGTGGCTCGCGGCGAGCCCCAACAACGCGTGGACCGCTCAGTCGATCAACGGATCCGACCCGCTGACCTCCGGCGGCGCGTACATCAAGGAGCGCCCGGTGTGCCCCGCGGGCACGGCTGCCAACCTTTACCACGTGAGCGCGACGGGCACTGTCACGGGTGACAATGGTTTGAACACCTGGCTTACAGACGGCTCCTTGGTCCACTCGCACTTCTAGACCAGCTCTGCCCGGTCGCCCCGAAAAGCGGCCGGCGGGAACTCTCCCGCCGGCCGCTTTCTCGATTCGCGCGCCCGGCGTGGCTCCCTTGAAGATGGCGGAGGAGGTGCCGTCGATGCGACGTTCCACACAAGATGAGGGTTTCACCTTGGTAGAGCTGATGATCGTGGCTTTGATCATAAGCGCGCTCGTCGCCCTCGCCATCCCGGTGTTCAACTCCGCATCGGCCCGGTCGCGTCTGCGCACCTGTCACGCCAGCCAGCGCACGATCGAAGGCGCGGTCCAGCAGTGGCTCGCCTCTGGTCCGGCGAACCGGTGGACGGCGCGGCTGATCGACGGCTCTGACCCCCTGAGCGCGGGCGGCGCCTTCCTGAAGGCCGTGCCGCACTGCCCGGCGGGGACCGGGTACGACTTCTACTCGGTGGACGGCTCCGGAGCGGTCGACGGGGACTCCGGAGCGAGCTGGTTGAGCGACGGGTCGATCGACCACACGCACTTCTAGGCTCGCCGGGCCTCCCGCCGGCATCAGGTACAATTGGCCGCGCCACGACCCCCGATCCACTGTGCCGGAGCGCCATGATCAGCCTTCCAGCCTTCAGCGTGACCGCCTTCGCCCTCTTCGGGCTGCTTCTCGGCAGCTTCGCCAACGTCGTCATCTGGCGGGTTCCCCGCGGTGAGTCCGTGGTGGCTCCGCCTTCGAACTGCCCGTCGTGCGGCGAGCGCATCAGGTGGTATGACAACGTCCCGCTCGTGTCGTGGATGCTCCTCGGCGGGCGGTGCCGTGCGTGCGGCGGGACGATCGCCGGGCGGTACTTCCTCGTCGAGGCGGCCTCAGGCGTGCTCTTCGCACTGGCCGTGCTCACGTTCGGACCCACGTGGAGGGCGGCTGCCGCGGCGGTCTTCTTCTGGTTCCTGCTGGTCCTGTCGGTGATCGACATCGACCACTACCGCCTTCCGAACGCTGTGGTGGCCGTCCTGGCCGTGGCCGGGGCGGCCGGCGTCCTCGTTTCGCAGATGAGCGCCGTCCCGCTCGTTCCCCTGCTCGGGCCGAGCGGGGGGACCGGTCTCATGTTCCAGCCGCTCGCCAACGCGCTTCTTGGCATGGCCCTGGGGGCGGGGCTCTCCGGCGGGATCGCGGCC
>JAJZRZ010000100.1 GCA_021850085.1 Actinomycetes bacterium
CGGAGATCGGCCGGCACGACGAACTCCTTGTTGGTGCGCGAGTCAACCCAGGTGTCGTCGATGAGCAGAGGCTCCCGTGTGGTCGCCGCGATCGCAAAGGCGGGGAAGAACGTCGCGCCTCTGCGCACCCCCTGCCACCGCTCATCCACTCCCCGCACGTGAGTCACGGCATACTCGTCGTCTCGAACCTCGATCACGAGCGACATATCCGCACCCGCCACGACTGAGACGTCGCCGACCAGACGCGCGACCACATCCTCCAGTGTGAGCGTCGAAAGGAGCATCTCGTTTATTGTGGCGAGCGTCTCGGACAGTCGGGCGGAGTGCTTGGCCTCGTGGAACAAACGCGCATTGTTGAGCGCCAATGATAGCGACCCCGCGGTCTTGCTCGCGAAGTCCATGGCGTACTCATCGAAGGCTCCCGGGCCGCTGGAGTGCGCAAACAGCACGATACCCTCATGCGTGGCCGAGATCGAAAGAGGCACGACGAGCGCGGATCGCAGCCCAAGCTCGGTGACCGCCGGGCTCCAGGTGAGGGGGTCCACCGCGACCACCGGCCGACCGCTCACGGCCGCCTGTGCCGCCTCCGGAAAGTCTGCTCCGTCGAAGCTCGACCCGATAGCCGAGGCCGGCAGCCCCTCCGCCTCGTCGATATGCCATCGCCCGTCAGAGCGTCGCAACGCGACAGCCACGACCTCGCATCCCATGGCCCTGGCCAGCTCCGGGACCGCGCACGAAAGAATCTCGGTGAAGTCGAGCTGGGCGTGGATGATGTCGTCCACCCGATTGCTGGCCGAACTGAAGAGTTGCTGCCGTACGGCACGGGTCACGTCCTGGAGGGACAGCGCAAGCCCCTTCAGCTGGCCGTCGCGGCCACGCACCGGCGTCAGGCTCCAGTCCCAGTAGGTCACGCCCCGCCAAGGCTGGTCGCGGAACTCGAACGGCTTGGCCCGGTATTCGACTCGCTCTCCCGTCTCGCGGGCGCTGCGGAATATCGCCTCGTTCTCCTCGTCCGGGAACAAGTCGAAGTGGTTCTTGCCGATGAGCTCCTCGCGCGCATGGCCTGAGCTGAGTGCGTACGAAGAGTTGACGGCCACGAAAGCAAAGTCATGGTCGAGGTACGCAAGCGCCGTGTCCGTGTTCTCCATGACCGCATAAAGCACGTCCCACTCGGCGGTCAGGCTCTCGGCGCGGGCTGTCTGGCTCGCGAGCGCCGCACCCAGCTCGTCGCCCATGTGAGCGCACGCGGCATTGCTGTAGCTCAACTGGGAGATCATCGTTGAGAGCTTGGTCAGGAACTGCAGGCCGATGTCCACCGACTCTTGACTCAGGCGCGGCACCGAAGCGATCGCCTCCAGGTAGGCCGACTCGTCGAAGCCGTACCGACGGGCCTGAACGCGGAAGAAGTCGAGATCCACCATCTCGTCATCGAAGAAGAACTGTCCCGTGAACAGATTGCCGACGAGCTTGTCGCCGATGAGGATGGGTGTGGCGGCATCCCACATCCCGTTCTCGCACTTGTACAGACGCGCCTCGCCCGGGGCTATCCCCTCCGTCAGGAGGGTGTCGCTCGCGACACAGTGAGCGCAGGTCTCGGCGTTGGCACGGTGAAAGTCGGTGCAGGCCCGCTGCCATCCGGTTCCTACCACCACCGTTCCGTCGAGCTCGATGAGCGCCATCGGGATGTTCGTGAGGGCGTAGAAGTCCTTGAGCATCGACGTCAGCATGGGGGCGTCGACCAGGTCGGCGAGCTTCATCGCAACCTCCTTGCCGAGCGGAGTCCGCCCTTTTGGCGCTTGACCGGCGCTCACGCTGCCTCCTCACCTGCTGGTCAGGGCGGTCCCGGGACCGGGCAGACTCCAGTATAAGTGCCCCTTCCGGCTTGCGGTATCGCGCAGCGCGCTCAGTTGGCAGCCGCATTGCTCACCGAAAGGGGACCGTCGGACGGGAGCCATCCGGTGTTCAAGGAACTGACAGCCTCCGGCGCGCTTTCCGGCCGCCTGATTCGCACTGTGCTCGCTACGGCGGGTGTCGTGGCCATCGCCGTGACGCTCGTACTCCTGACGCGCGGCGCCGCCACGCAGCCGCCGACTCCTACGCTTGCGACCGGGGAGCCTACCTCCACACCGTCCGTCGCCGAGGAACCGGCGCTCGAAGCCGCCGGGGCGCGGACCGAGCTCGTGGCGTTCTACGCCAACTTCGACCAGGAGGGGTTCGCCTCCCTCGAGCGCAACGCCGAACATATCGATGTGCTCATGCCGATGTGGTTCCACCTCGGCTCCGACGGCCAACTGACGTTTGATTCCTCGCAGGCGGCTCGCGTGGGCGAGATCATCGCGGCGAACAACCCGGACATGAAGGTCATGCCGATCGTGAACAACTACGACAAGGCCGCCGAACAGTGGAACGCTCCTGCCGTGAGCGCCATGATCGCTGATCCCGCGCGACGGATGGCCATCGCCGAGCACATCGTCTCGACGCTTTCGCAAGCCGGCTTTGACGGCGTGAACATCGACTTCGAGAATTTCACCGAGGCGGACCGCTCCAACCTTGTGGCATTCATGGCCGAACTTTACCCGCGGGCGAAGGCGGCAGGTCTTGAGGTCTCGATGGACGTGATCGTGATGTCGCGCACGTACGACCACGCGGCGCTCGCGCAGCACGTGGACCACCTCGTGCCGATGATGTACGACGAGCACTGGAAGACGAGCCCGGCCGGGCCCATCTCCTCGATTCCTTGGTTCCAGCAGGCGCTGGAGCGGTTCCTTCAGCAGGTGCCCGCCGAGAAGGTCACCGTGGGCGTGGGCACGTACACGTACGACTGGAGCGGTGCCGGCGGCCGCGCCAAGAGCCTCACGTACCAGAAAGCGGTCGCGCTCGCACAGGAGCACGGCGCCGCGATCAGCCTGTCCGACCCCACACTGAACTCGAGTTTCTCGTACTCGGACGGGACCGCGCCGCATGCGGTGTGGATGCTCGACGCCATGAGCGCGTTCAACCAACTGAGCATCGCCTCGAAGTACGGTGTGCGCGGCTACGCCATTTGGCGCCTGGGGGCCGAGGATCCGAGCCTGTGGGACGTCTTGCCGAAGCGTGACACGCTCGACCGCGCGGTAGCCGAGTCGCTCGCACGCGACAAGCGGACGGTCACCTACGACGAGGTGCGCAGCCTGATCACGAGCGGGACCACGAACCCGTAGCGCTTCGTGATGCGCTTATCGCTGGCCGGTGGGGACATCTCCATGGCAGCCGAAGCACTGGTTCATGCGGTACGCGGCGTGCTCTTCCACCAGCTTCGGGTTGTTGCTGTGACACACGCAGCCGGGGATGTCCGAAGCAAGCGGCGAGGTCGGATTGGGGGGCGGGACTGCCCGCGGAGAATCCGCGGACACCGCTTCCGGCGACTCGCTCACGGCCGCCACAGGACTGTCGGGCGTGGCGAACACCGCCGCGTACACGACACCCGCAGCCGCGAGCACGAAAGCCGCTGCTATGGAGACGTTGATGAGTACGCGTTTCATGTCCCGCATGATAACCGGGCTTTGGCGGTCGCATCCTTGACGCAGGTCAAGAACGGGAAACTGGTAGTTGCATCGGCAGTTAGTTTGTACTAATCTTTGGACTTAGTGGATAGCAACTCACCGGTTGAGCCGGTGCGCCATGTCGTCGTCGAAGGAGAGTCCGTATGAAGCTCAAGGTACTTGCGGCAGCTTCGCTTTCGCTGCTCGCCATCACCGCGGCGGGGTGCTCCCCAGCGCCTGCGCCTGAGAGTTCCGCTCCGCCCGCCGAGCCGGGTGAACTAGTCGTCTACACCTCGCGCAAGGAGGACTTCGTAGCGCCGCTTCTCGAGAAGTTCACGGCCGACACCGGCATCGAGGTCGAGGCGCTGTATGCCGACGACGCCGTGATCAACCGCCTCAAAGAAGAAGCCGGCTCGCCGCGGGCCGACGTCATGATCGGCAACGACGCTGGAGCCTTGGAATACCTACGCCTCCAGGATGTGCTCGCCCCTGTGGGTGACATCGAGGGGATCGATAGCATCGACTCCGCGTACCGAGCCGCCGACGGATCGTGGTTCGGCCTGTCCGCGCGCACCCGTGGCCTGATCTACAACAAGGGATTGATCAGCGAGGCCGACGTGCCCACGACCATCTGGGAGCTCACCGACCCGAAGTACAAGGGGATGTTCGCCATCACGCGCGGTGGGAACGGCAGCATGATCGCCCACGTCTCCGCGCTGCGCGCCGAGTGGGACGATGTGCGGACCGAGGAGTGGATCCGCAAGACCAAGGACAATGCCGGAGCCATCACCAACGGCCATAGCGACATCCGCAAGGCCGTCGGAGCCGGAGAGTTCGCCTTCGGCCTCGTCAACAACTACTACTACCACCAGCAGCTTCGTGAGCCAACCGACAACAACGTCGGCTTCATCTACCTGGATCAGGCCGAGGGCGAGATGGGTGCGGTCGTCAACGCCGCAGGTGTGGGCTTCGTGGCCGGAGGCCCGAACCTCGAGTCCGCACGCACGTTCGCCGCATGGGTCCTGCTACCGGAAAACCAGCGCGAGTTCAGCAACGCGTCGCTCGAGGTTCCGCTGAACCCGGAGGTCGAGGCGCCCGAGGGAACAGCGGCGATCGATTCCTACCGTGCGCACGGCCTGCCGTTGAGCAGGTTGGGCGAGGTATGGGAGGACACCCGCACACTGATCGAACGAGCTGGCCTGGACCTCGAGCTCAAGTAGCGTGAAACGCCTCGCCCACAAGGTGTGGACGCGAGTATGGCGAGGGCAGCCACCCCAAGGGTGGCTGCTCCTCGCCGCGTCAGCGACAGCTGCGCTGATGTCCGCGCCCGTGCTGTACGTGGGCATCCGCGCGCTGTCCGAACCGGCCGCACGATGGGAGGTGCTGTTCGACGAGCGCCTGGCGCGTCTCCTGTGGAACACGGCCGCGCTCGCTGCGACCGTTGGTGTGGTCGCCGGGGCGCTCGGCGTATCGCTTGCCTGGCTCGTGAACCGGACTGACCTGCCCGGCCGGCGCACCCTGCGGTGGCTGCTGGCGTTGCCGTTCGCGATCCCGCCTTACGTGGGAGCGATGGCGTACGTAATCGTGTTCGGCCCACGCGGCTGGGTGAGCCGCGCCTGGGAATCGACCCCGATCGATATGTACTCGTTCGCGGGCGTCGCCTTCGTGCTGTCGGTCTTCACCTTCCCGTACATCTATTTGGTCGTGGGTTCTGCGTTCGGCCGGCTCAGCCGCTCCCACGAGGATGCGGCGCGGTCGCTAGGTCTAGGCAGGTGGGCAATCCTCAGGCGAATCACGATCCCGATGCTCAGACCCGCCATCGGCGCAGGTCTCGTGCTCGTGGTGCTGTACGTCCTGAGCGATTTCGGTGCGGTGGCGCTGCTGCGCTACTCCACGTTCACCACCGCGATCTACTACCAGATGGGAGGCTTCGACACGGGTGCCGCGGCCATACTCTCGACCGTCTTGATCGGTGTGACCCTGCTGGTGCTTGGCGCCGAGTCGCTCTCCCGCCGCCGGTCCCGCTTCTACGAGGGCACCGGCGCTTCCGGCTCGTCGCGCCGAGTGGAGCTCGGATGGGTCCGCTGGCCCGCCGTGGCGTACGTGTGCACGGTCTTCGCGGTCTCCTCTCTCGTGCCGCTCGCGGTCCTGGGGTACTGGGCGTGGCAGGGCGTATTCCTTACGGGACTCGACGCACGGTTTCCCGAGTTCGCCCTGAACACCCTGCAGGCAGCCGGCATCGCCGCGGCGGCGGCCATGGTCCTGGCTGTGCCCGTCGTCTACCTTCGTTCGCGGCACCCGTCCCGTCCCAGCTGGGCGATCGAGAGGCTCGCGCTCTCCGGCTACGCCCTGCCCGGGGTGATCGTCGCGCTCGGCGTCATCTTCTTCTCCTTGCGCCTTGCCCCGGCGATATACGGGACCATGCTGATGGTCGCCACGGCCTACATCATCCGCTTCCTGCCGCAGGCGCTGCAGTCCGCGGCGGCGAGCCTCGCATCGGTCTCGCCGCGGATCGACGAGGCGGCTCGCGTTGCCGGCCTGAGTCCGGTCGCGGTGATGGGGAGGGTGATCTCGCGCCTCATCATGCCGGGCATTCTTGCGGGCGGTGCGCTCGTGTTCGTGAGTGCGGCCAAGGAGCTGCCAGCGACGCTGCTGCTGCGCCCCGCTGGGTTCGACACCCTCTCCGTGCGCGTGTGGATCGAGGCGAGTGAGGGCGCCTACCACTTGGCCGCACCGCCGGCACTGGTGATGGTGCTGCTCTCATTGGTGCCTCTCAAGCTGATGCTCGACCGGTACAAGGAGTCATCATGACCGCCGCCATCGTGCTCTCGAACGTCGTCAAGTCCTACGGTGGTGGGAGCCAAGCGGCCGTCGACGGGCTTTCGCTCGTCGTCGAGCCCGGCCGAATCGTCATCCTGCTCGGGCCGAGCGGCTGCGGGAAGACAACGACGCTGCGGCTCATCGCGGGCTTCGAGCGCCCTGATGCCGGGTCCGTGCGGCTGGGCCCTAGGTCCGTC
>JAJZRZ010000101.1 GCA_021850085.1 Actinomycetes bacterium
GAGCATCGGACCCGGCCAGCTCTCGGGAGCCACCACCGCCGACCCCCACAACATCCTGATGGCAGCAGCCCTGGGCGGAGGCGCGGTCGGGCTGCTCCTGCTGCTCGTCGCTTTCGCCGCGCTGACCGCCGAAGGCGTGAGGACAGCCCGTCGATCGAGCCGGAGCTTTGGCGTCGCGCTGCTGGCCTCGGCGCCGATGGCCGTCCTCGCCGTGGGTGCGGTCGGCTGGGTCGCCCCCGCGGCGATCCTCGCGTTCGCGTCGCTGGTGGGCGCCGGCTTGGGCGCGGCCGAGAGACGGGGTGACGGGCCACGACCCGGAATGCCCGTGCTGAGGATTCTCGCGGTGTCCGTCGGCATCGCCTCTGTGCTGGGCGGCACGGCTCTCCTGCCCGTCATCTCGGTGCAGCAGCGGTACGTCACCGGGATAGCCTCACAGACGGCGCCACTTACGGCGAGCGAAGCACGGGAGCTGTACGGCCGTCACCCGGACCCGAGCATCGCGACCTACGCGCTCGCCGTACTCAACCCAGCGGTGCAGGTCGGCGATGCTCAGGCCGAGGAACAGGCCCGCGAACTCTTGCGCATCGCCGAACGAGACGCGTCGTGGTCGGTCGTGCTGGCGGAGAGCTCCCTTCGGGTCTCGCAAGCGCTCGAACGCGACGACGCCTCACTGTTCCCGCGGTTCGAAGCTTTCGTCCAGCACGCGGCGACCGCGGACCCGCGGACCGGCCTGTGGTACTCCTTCGCCGCCCTTGAAGCAGACCGCCTGGGCCTGAGTGATCTCGCCAGCACCTATGCACAGCGCGCGCTGGAACACCCGATGGACGACGCAAGTAACGCGTACGTGCGCTCGTTGCTCGAACAGTGACGCTCGCCGGGTACAAGGGCTGCAGATGGAGCGGAGGGAGGGCCTGACGTGTTCCAGCAGTTCGGACGCGCGCTCATCTTCTTGGGGATCGCGATGGTTGTCGTGGGCGCCCTCGTGTGGCTCGGCGGCCGGCTCGGACTCGGGTCGCTCCCCGGTGACTTCACGCTGCGCGGCGAGCGCTGGGGCTGCCACGTCCCCATCGTGTCCTCGATCATCATCTCGGTCGTCCTGACGCTCCTGCTGAACCTGCTGTTCCGCTGGTTCGGCAAGTAGCGGCCACCGTCCGAGCGAACGGCGGAGCCCCTACAGGTTCGGGTTGCGCCGGTACTCGCGCGGGATGCCGCACACCACGTTCGTGCCCGCAGTGCCCTCCACGATCTGCGCGATGTCCTCGAGCCTGCCGATCGCCGCCCGCCGGCATGTCGACTTCACGAAACGCTTGGCTGCTTCGACCTTGGGACCCATGGAGCCGGGTGGGAACGAGTGCAGATCCAGCATCTCGGGGGTGACCCAGCCGAGCAGTCGCTGCTGCGGGCCGCCCCAGTCGAGGTACACACCCTCCGTATCGGTTGCCATGATGAAGAGGTGGGCGTCGAGCTCCCGGGCGAGCAACTCGCTCGCGAGGTCCTTGTCGATCACCGCTTCGATGCCTTCGAGCGTTTTTCCGTCCTCGGAGAAGGCAGTGGGGATGCCGCCGCCGCCCGCGCAGATCACCACGGTGTCCTGCTCGAGCAGCCAGCGAATGGGGCGGATCTCGAAGATGCGTTTGGGTTCGGGCGAGGCCACCACGCGTCGCCACTTCTGCCCGTCGAGTTTGAACGCCCAGCCCTTGCGCTCGGCCATGGCATCGGCCTCGGCCTTCTCGTAGCCGGGCCCGACGAACTTGGTCGGCTCGCCGAACGCGGGGTCGTTCGGGTCGACCTCCACCATCGTGAGCAGCGTCGCGATCGGCTTCTCCGGCGGGAGCACGTTGCCGAGCTCCTGTTCCACCATGTACGCGATCATCCCCTGCGTCTGTGCCCCAAGAACATCGAGCGGGTACGGCTCCACGTCCTGGTAGGCCGCCTGCTGCAGCGCGAGAAGCCCCACCTGGGGACCGTTGCCGTGTGCGAGAACCAGCTTGTACTCCTCGGCGAGCGGGGCGAGCGCCCGCACGGCCACCTTCACGTTGGCGCGCTGCGCGTCGGCGGTCATGGGATCGGAGCGACGCAGCAACGCGTTACCGCCGAGCGCCACCACGATGGTCTTCTTGCGCATCAGGATCTTCTGCTCCTCCGCAGCGTACGCCGGGGTTCATTCCTCTGGGAAACGAGAACAAATCATATACTGTTGCGGACTCCCTCGGCGGTGAATCTTGTGCGAACATGTACAGGGCACTCACCCCGAGTGGCTTCTGTTGATACAGTACGGCACCATCTTTATGCAGTCACGTCTGAACGTCGAGGAGGACCAATGGTCATCGGCATCCCTAAGGAGATCCTGGAGCGCGAGCGCCGGGTGGCGGCATTGCCCGACGAGGTGGCCGGCTACGTGGAAATGGGCTTCGAGGTCATCGTGCAAAGCACCGCAGGCGAGGGCGCGCGCTTCAGCGACGCCGACTACGAGGCCGCCGGTGCGAGGGTCGTCCCTGGTGCCAAGGACGTCTTCGACGGAGCGGACATCATCCTCAAGGTGAAGCAGCCGCACTTCAACGCGGATCTCGGCAAGCATGAGGCCGAGCTGGTTCGTGAGGGCACCACGCTCATCACCTTCCTGCACCCCGCGGCTCCTCAGAGCCACGATATCGTCCGTACGTTGCGCGACCGCAAGATCACGTCGCTCACCATGGACGGCATCCCGCGCATCCCGCGCGCGCGCAACATGGACGCGCTCGCCTCGATGTCCCAGGTGACCGGCTACAAGTCGGTCATCCTGGCCGCCGCCGCGCTCCGCCAGTTCGTCTCCCCCATCGAGACCCCCCTCGGCACCACCACGCCCGCCGAGTTCCTCATCGTCGGCACCGGTGTGGTGGGCATGCAGTCGATCCTCACCGCCGAGGCGCTCGGCGCCGACGTGAAGGCCGTGGACATCCGCAAGGCCGCCCGAGACCGCGCTGCCGCGGCGGGCGCCAACGTCGTGGGCATCGAGATTCCCGAGGAGTTCGCCGAGGCCGGTTCGTGCGACTCGGCAGGCGCGCTTCCCGCCGACTGGCTCGAGCGCGTGCGCGAGGGACTCGAGCCCCTGGTCGCGTCGGCCGACGTCATCATCACCAGCGCGCTCGTTCCGGGCGAGGTCGCCCCGATCCTCATCACCAAGGAGATGGTCGCCTCCATGAAGCCGGGCTCCGTCATCGTCGACGTCTCGGTGGACCAGGGCGGCAACTGCGAGGTCACGGTCCCGGCCGAGGCCATCGAATACAACGGCGTCACGGTAATGGGCTACATCAACATCCCCGGCGCGCTCCCGGTGCACTCGAGCTGGCTGTACTCCAAGAACATGCTCGAATTCGTGAAGAACGCCTTCAAGAACGGCGTTGACGAACTCGACTGGAGCGACGAGGTCGTACAAAGCGCGCTCGTCACCAAAGACGGCGCCATCGTTCACAGAGGCACGCTCCACGCCCTCGGAGAGTGCTAGCTTCTGCCGAACATGCCTCGTGCGGAGGCAGCGAGCACGGACTCGATACGAGCGAAGAGAACCGAAGCGGCCGCCGCTGCCACCAGCAGCGGCGGCCGCCGTTCAGGGTGGTGACGAATGGAGGATGCGCGGTCCTCATCGCGAACATCACCAGTAGAAGGAGCGCGGCAGGGCTGCCAGGCCCGGTCCGTAGCGCAGGGGGCCGAGATGGACACGCACGCGACACCCGGCAAGGGCAGCGTTCTCATCGTCGAGGACTCGGCCACGCTGCGGCAGATGATCACGATGGCGCTCGAGGTTCGCGGCTACTGCGTCACCTCCGCCGGAGACGGGATCACGGCGCTGCATTCGCTCGGTGACCGCCTGCCCGACGCGATCCTGCTCGACCTCAACCTCCCCGACATCGATGGCTTCGAGCTGTGCAGGCGAATGAAAAGGGACCCGCGCAGCCGTAACATCCCGATCCTCGTGATGACCGGCCTCGACCAGCCAGGTTTCGAGATCATGGCGATCGAGGCGGGCGCGGACGACTTCATCGCCAAGCCCGTGGATCCGCTCGTGTTGGACGCACGCATCGAGATGGTGGTGCGCCGCACCCGCAGAGAGCGGTTCGTGAACGCGCTCACCGGCCTTCCCGGAAACGCGCTCACCGAGGAACGGCTCGCGTTCCTGCTCGAGCGAAAGCGTCCGTTCGCGGCCCTGTTCATCGACATCGACGACTTCCGCCCCTTCAACCGCCGCTACGGGTACGGCCGGGGCGACCTTATGCTGCGGCACGTGGCCGAGCTGATCTTGGAGTCGATCAACTTCGCGCGGTGCGACGACGCGTTCCTCGGCCACATGGGCGCCGATGATTTCGTCGTGACGTGCGAGCCTGAGACGGCCGAGCACGTGGCCAATGTGCTGACCGACGTGTTCGACACGAGCGTGATGGACTTCTATGAGGATGAGGACCGCGAGGCGGGCTACTTCACCCACACCGACCGTTCGGGCGAGGTCACGAAGCACGGCCCGCTCACGCTCTCGGTGGCGGTGGTCCCCGTGGTGGAGAACTTCCCGAGCTCGGTGATCACCTTGACGGACACGGGCGCCGAGCTTCTCCACTACGCGCGTTCCCAGCCCGGCAGCGCCGTGGTGGTCGAGCGGCGCACGGACCCCAACCGCCGCTAGGCTGGCTACGCCGAACGACCGGGCACCTCGTGGCAGTCGGGACAGCGCGCCTCGTAGCAGTCGGCGCCCCCCACCAGGATCAGCGGAGAGTCCCACGGCGCGGGCCTGCCGTCGATCACGCGCTGGGTGCGCGTGGCGACTCCGTGGCACGTCTGGCAGATCGCGGTGAGCAGCGACAGCTCGTCGGCAAGCGCCATGAGCGTGGGCATCACGCCGAACGGCTCCCCGCGGAAGTCCTGGTTGAGGCCGGTCACAAAGACGAGATGACCCCCCTCGAGGAGCCGGCGCACCACCGGCACAAGCTCCTCACCGAAGAACTGCGCCTCCTCGATGGCGACCACCTTGGCGCCGTCGATCTCGATCTGTTCGGGCGATTCCACCACGATCGCTTCCATCTCGGTGCCGAGGCGGGAGCGCGCCTTGCAGCCGTCGCGCGAATCCACGGCGTGCTTGTAGATGACTATCGGATCGCCGGTCACGGCATGGCGTGACAGCAGGCGGATCAGCTCGCCCGTCTTGCCGCTGCTCATGCACCCCGCGATCACGTGAAGCCGTCCCGCGCGACCAGCCATCGGACCTCCTTGCGTCGCCACCTAGCACCAACCAGCATATCCCGAGCGCGCGTGACAGACACAGGCTGTCGAGTGCTCGTCGGCAGAAAGACATGTGAGCCGCCTGCTGAGAGGCGGCTCACATCACGATATCCTGGCGGAGAGTCAGGGATTCGAACCCTGGGTACGGTTCAACACCGCACACACGATTTCCAGTCGTGCTCCTTCAACCACTCGGACAACTCTCCGTTGCATGCACTGTCGCCGAAAGGGCCGAAGCGCATACGGAGTATAGCGGCCGGAGGCTACCCCGAGCAACGAGGCGAAGTGCGGCGCGCACGGCCTTGGCGGGCGGTTTTACGGCGACAGCACCCGCACCCGTTGGGCCGCGGCCTCCGCGATGTCGCGGCCTACCAGCAGCCTGAGCTGTACCGCAAGGTTATCCGCCAGCGATGGCAGATCCTCCCACTGGATGCTTTCCGGTGACTTCCCGATCCGCTTGGACTCCAGTTCCACCGACACTCTCGCCAGCACCAAGCCGACCATCGGCCCGAGGACGTCTTCTATCTCCTGAGCGACTTCGTTGGCCATGCAAAGTCACCCACCTTCGGTGCCGGGGTCGATGACCGTCGCGATCATCTGCTCTTCGCCGGTGAGTCGGGCGAGAAAGCGTGTCATCGCCATGCGCACGCGCAGAAAGTAGATGCCGAAGAACGCGAGCGCCACGACCGAAAGCAGGTCCGCGCCCAGGCGCGCGCGCTCGGCGGAGAAGGTCTCGGGTATCCATCGGCCGAGCCAGCCGACCAGCAGCGAGGCTGCGAGGCACAGCACGGCCAGCACTGCGTACTTGATGTTCTCAGCGATGGCCGACCCGTCGGTGATGCGCTTGAGCGAAAGCATCCCCACCAGAAGCGCTGCAGCGAAGAGTAGTCCCAACACGCCCGCTCCGGCGGAGAGCAGCGGAGGGACGTCCCCCGTCGTCCCGTACGCGGACGCCGGGACGCCAAAGACGACCAGTGCCGCGGCGGATGCGATGCGTAAGTGCATGGACGCCGACCTCCCCGATGATGGCGGGCGCGGATGCGCCCTTGGGAAAGAAATCGGCGTGACAGGCGTTAGACTTGAGACGAAAGGTTATTGTTCGCGGATAAACGGTTAACCTGCGCCTCCGCCACCACCGCCACCACCGCCACCGCCGCCACCACCACCACCCCCACCACCACCACCACCACCAGGGCCTGGAGGGCGTGGCCCGCCGGTACGTGCGGTTTGGTGGTGGCCTGAGCTACGAGC
>JAJZRZ010000102.1 GCA_021850085.1 Actinomycetes bacterium
ATCGATAGTCTCGAGCATCCCGAGCGCCCGCGCCCCCGTGCTCTCGCCCTGAACCACCACGAGTACGGTGAGCCCCTCGCCCTCGAACCGCTCGGCGTGCTCCAGCAGGTGCACGGGATCGACGCCGAGGTCGGTGGCGTACCCCACGCTGCCGACGGAGACCGGCGCGCCGTCCACGGTGGCGGAGACTCCCCGGCCCGGGGTCTCCCGCACGCAGGTGACAGCACGTCGTTCGCCCGCGGAGGCCGCCGCCACGACCGCCGCCGCGAGCGGGTGGTTCGAGTGCGCCTCCACCGCGGCCGCGAGCTCCAGCACCTCGCGCTCAGGCACCGATGCGAACAGCGCCACTCGGGCCACTTCGGGGCGCCCCTCAGTGAGCGTCCCGGTCTTGTCGAAGACCACAGCGCGTACCCCGCCGGCCATCTCGAGGAACGCTCCGCCTTTGATCAGCACCCCGTCGCGGGTGGCGCGCGTGATGCCCGAGACGATCGATACCGGCGTGGAGACCACGAGCGCGCACGGGCAGGAGACAACGAGGAGCACGAGAGATCGGTAGACCCAGTCGCGCCAGGCCTCGAACCCGGCCCACAGCCCCGTGGCTTCCCCGACAAGCGGTGCGCCGACGGCAAGCGCCACGGCGCCGGCGATCACCGCTGGGGTGTACACTCGGCTGAACCGGTCCACGAAGCGCTGCACCGGCGCCCGGCTTGCCTGAGCGACTTCGACTAGGTGCACGATGCGGGCGAGAGTGGTATCGCTCGCGGGAGCGGTGGTGCGTATAGCCACAAGCCCCGAGGCGTTGAGCGTCCCGGCAAAGACCGTGTCGCCCGGCGTGCGGTCCACAGGAACGGACTCGCCGGTGATAGGCGACTCATCGAAGGCCGACGCACCCTCGATGATCTCACCGTCGAGCGGCACCCGCTCTCCGGGGCGCACCACCACCGTCTCACCCACCCGCACCTCGGCGGGCGCCACCTCGACCTCGATCCCGGCCCGGCGGACGCGGGCGCGGGCGGGTGCGAGGTCCATGAGCTCGCGGATGGAGCGTCGCGTTCGGGTGAGGGAGCGCGCCTCCAGCATCCCGCCGAGGGCGAACAGGAAGATCACCGTGGCGCCCTCGCCCCATTCCCCGATGGCGGCCGCGCCCGAGACGGCGATCGTCATGAGCACGTTCATGTCCAAGGTGCGCGCCTGGAGCGATGTTGCCGCCCTGCGCCAGGTGATCCTGCCACCGGCAAGGATCGCCACGAGGTACGCGAGCGCGGAGGGCACCTCGGCACCAAACGCGCCGAGCAGCCATCCCGTGAGGATGAGGAACCCCGAGAGTGCGACGCTCACTTCGGCATGGTGCGTGGCGATCCACCCCTGCGGCGAGGCCGCGACCGGGTGTGCCCTCTCCGCCTCATCAAGCGGCTCCACGCCGTGACCCGCGCCGACAACGACTCCTATGGCCTTCGCGCGCGGGTCGTTGCCGGTGTCGTACTCGAGCACCAGAAGACCGCTCGCGAAGTTCAGGTCGGCGGCAAGGACGCCGGGGAGTTGTCGTACGGACTTGGCCACGGTCCGCGCGCAGTCGGGTCAATCGAGTCCTGTGACACGGTAGGCCGAGTGGGACACGCGGTCCTCGGCCTCGAGCGCCGCGTGCTGGACGAGCGATTCGAGGTCCTTCAGGCTGATCTCGGAGGGGTCGAAGGTCACCGAAAGCGTGCCGCCTTCAAGGTCGCACTGCGACGCGCTCACTCCCCGGTGAGCAGTGATGCGCTCGCAGACGCGCGCCGCGCAGCCCGAGCAGTAGTAAGGGCCTTGCAGCAGCTTCGTCAGGTCGAATGTGTGGGTGAGCGGTTCGAACATGCTCCCTGCCGTTCTACGCGACGTCCCGCTTGGTGAAGATCACGACCGCTCCAGCGAGCGTTACTGCGGCAAGCACGCCGTAGAGCCACCATGACTCCGCCGGGATCGCCTCGCCGTTGATGATCTTTCCCGGCTGCCAGTGACTCACCACGTTGATCGGGTCGAAGACCTCGGCCGGCTCTGAGACGTTCGAGACAAGGTCTGCCGTCCACAGCGTCACCAGCACGCCCGCCGCGATCGCACCCGCGCGACCGGCGCTTCGGAACACAGACGACAAAAGCATCGCGAACCCTCCCACGGCGAGCATGAACATGGTGCCAAAGACGAACAGCTGCAAGAACACCGTAGCCTCGATCTCCACCTCATACCTCGGGCCGAACACCTGGATCGGCACGAACGTGGCCGCCGAAAGCAGCAACGCGTAACCCACCAGACCAGCCGCCTTGGTGATCGCGTACGACAGGCGCGACACTGGCTGGGAGAGCGCGAACTCCATCGTGCCGTCACCGATCTCGCCCGCGAACGACTGCGCCGCATAGACGATGATGGCGGAACACACGATGAGCATCCACATCAGTCCGAGGTATTCGGCCTGCATGAACCCGCCGAGAGTGTCGAAGCCGAGGTTCTGCCCGCCGAAGACTGCGATGATCTCCTGCGGCATCCGCTCCAGCAGCTCCTGATACTCGCCTTGAGAGAACACGGGGTAGAGCCACACCATGAGCCACGAGTAGAGTACGAGGCCGACGGTGAACCAGAAGGCTGATGCCCGGTTGCGATGCACGGTGGCGCGCAGCAGCGTGAGGTTCATCGCCCCTCCTCTCCCATAGGATCCAGCTCCCGAGCGACGCGGTCCTCACGGTAGTGCTCGAGGAAGACGTCCTCGAGGCTCGCGCGCTGCATCTGGAGATCGACCACATGCCGTGTTGCCAAGCGCTTGAGCACCGCGTCCACCGCGTCGCCCTTCACGCGCGCCTTGAGGACGTCCCCGCCGACAACGGTGACGTTGTCCACGCCAGGGAGACCGGCGAGGAGTTCCGCCTCCGTCGGCTGGCCGAAGCGCACCTCGATCTCACGCAGACGCTTGCCGAGCAGCGCCTGAACGCTCTCCTCGGCCACCAGCCTGCCCGCTCGGATGATGCCCACGCGGTCGCACACGCGCTCCACCTCCGAAAGTACATGGCTCGAGAGGAACACGGTTCGGCCGGCCGCAACCCGCTCGTCGAGCAGGCGGTAGACCGTTTCCTGATTGAGCGGATCGAGTCCGCTCGTGGGCTCGTCCAGAATGAGCAGCTCAGGGTCGTGCGCCATGCCCAGTATCAGAGCAAGCTTCTGCTTGTTCCCCTTGGAGAGCTCCTTGACCCTTTTCGAGGGATCGAATACGAACCGCTCGATGAGATCCTCGGCGAGCCTGCCCCGGCCTCCCCGGAAACCGGCAACGTAGTCCAGATGCCAGCGGCCGGTCTCCTTGTCGTACAAGCGCACCTCTCCCGCAACATACCCGATGCGGCGGCGCAACCCCGTCCCGTCCAGCGACACCCGCTCGCCCAGAACTTCCGCGGTCCCGGACGTGGGCTTGAGCATGCCCAGCAGGCACCGGATCGTCGTGGTCTTGCCCGCCCCGTTCGGGCCGAGGAAGCCGTACACCGCGCCCGCGGGTACGCGCATCGTCAGACCCTCTACCCCTCGCGTCTTCCCGTAGAATTTCGTGAGCGACGCGGTCTTGATGACATCTCCCATGCGTCTCCCTTCCGTCACACCCGCGATATCCTCACCGTTTCCGTTTGCGTACCCCGTGCGCGCTGCCGCGACGGGTCCCCTGTCGGAGGCGGGCGAGAGCGTCGCTGGTGGTGCTGGACTCCACTTCTGCCTTGAGCTTCACGACCTGGTCGCGCAGGCGCGCGGCCGACTCGAAATCGAGTGCCTCGGCCGCTTGGTGCATGTCCTCCTCCATCGCCGAAAGGACGCGTGCGAGCTCCTCGCGCGGCAGCCGGCCCAGCTCGGCGGCCACATCCACGCTCGGCTCCAAGCCCACCTCCTGCTCGCGGACGTACTGAGCGATGTCGTGGATCGCCTTGCGGATCGTCCGTGGCTCGATGCCGTGCTCGGCGTTGAACGCGACCTGAAGCGCCCGGCGTCGCTCCGTCTCGTCCATCGCGGTGCGCATCGAGCCGGTGACCTTGTCGGCATACAGGATCACCTCTCCGGACACGTTGCGGGCAGCGCGGCCGATCGTCTGGATGAGCGAGCGATGGTTGCGCAGGAAGCCTTCCTTGTCCGCATCCAGGATCGCCACGAGGGAGACCTCGGGCAGATCCAGGCCCTCACGCAGCAAGTTGATGCCGACCAGGCAGTCGATGACGCCCGCGCGCAGGTCGCGCAGGATCTCCACACGCTCCAGCGTGCCGATGTCGGAGTGCATGTACCGCACCTTGATGCCGTGCTCGAAGAGGTGATCGGCCAGGTCCTCGGCCATCTTCTTGGTGAGTGTTGTGACAAGCGTGCGCTCATCACGCTCGGCGCGCTCACGCACCTCCCCCATCAGGTCGTCGATCTGCCCGTGCGTGGGCCGCACCTCGATGCCCGGGTCCACGAGACCGGTCGGGCGGCTGATCTGCTCCACGACACGCGCCGATGTCCGCAGCTCGTAGTCGCCGGGGGTCGCCGAGACGAAGACGGTCCGCGGAACGCGCGCGCGGAACTCGTCGAACTTCAGCGGCCGGTTGTCGAGCGCGCTCGGCAGGCGGAACCCGTGCTCGACAAGCGTGAGCTTGCGGGAACGATCGCCCTCGTACATGCCGTGCAGCTGCGGGATGGTGACGTGGCTCTCGTCGATGACGCACAAGAAGTCGTCGCCGAAGTAGTCGATGAGCGTGTGCGGCGGCTCGCCCGGCGCGCGGCCATCGAGGTGCCGCGAGTAGTTCTCGATGCCGTTGCAGTAGCCTATCTCTTCGAGCATCTCGAGATCGTAGCCGGTGCGCATCTCCAGCCGCTGGGCCTCGAGGAGCCTGCCATCCGCCTTCAGCCGCACGAGCCGGTCGTGCAGTTCGTCGCGGATCGAGCCCACCGCTGCGCGCAGTTTGTCCTTCGGCGTCACGTAGTGGGTGGCGGGCCACACCGGCGTGGCGTTGAAGCGATTCAGCACCTCTCCGGTGAGGTGATCCACCTCAGTGATGGCCTCCACCTCGTCGCCGAAGAACTCCACGCGCAACGGACGATCAGCGTAGGGCGGGAAGATGTCGAGGACGTCTCCGCGGACCCGGAAACTGCCGCGCTGCAGCTCGTAGTCGTTGCGGTCGTACTGGATGTCGATGAGGTCGCGGATGAGCTGGTCGCGATCGTAGAGTGCGGCCTCGGCAAGGAACACGGCCATTCCAGCGTAGTCCTCCGGAGAGCCGATGCCGTAGATGCACGAGACGCTCGCCACCACCACGACGTCTTTGCGTGAGAGGAGCGCCGCTGTGGCCGCATGACGCAGCTTCTCCACCTCGGCGTTGATGCTTGAGTCCTTCTCGATGAAGGTGTCCGTGGTGGGCACGTACGCCTCGGGCTGGTAGTAGTCGTAGTACGACACGAAATACATGACGGCGTTGTCCGGCATGACGTCACGGATCTCGCTCGCAAGCTGCGCGGCGAGCGTCTTGTTGGGCGCGAGCACGAGGGTGGGCTTCTGCACGGCTTCGATGAGCTTTGCCATCGTGAAGGTCTTGCCGGAGCCGGTGACGCCGAGGAGCGTCTGGTCCCTGAGCCCCTCACCGATGCCCTCGGCCAAGCCCCGTATGGCGCCTGGCTGATCGCCCGCGGGCTCGAACTCGGATACTACCCTCAGCTGTCTCATGCCAGACCCTTCACCAGTCGCCGCGCGTGTCATGCCCCCTCCGCTGGATCTCGCGCTCCCAGAACTCGACGATGGCGCGGCGGAAATCGTCCGGATCGCCATCGTTGTCGATCACGTGATCGGCTATCTCGCGTCGCTCGGCATCGCCTGCCTGCAGGGCGATCCTCGCCTCGGCATCCGCACGCGTCATGCCTCGCTCCACCGCCCGCTCGATCCTAAGGTCCTCGGGTGCCGAGATCGCCAGCACCGCGTCGACCGGCTCCAGGAACAGGGGCGACTCGGCCAACAGCGGTATGACGAGCACCACCTGCCGCGGCGGTTCGCCCTGCAATGCGAGCGCGTCAAGCGCCCCCGACACGGCTGCGAGAACGGCCGGGTGGACGATGGCGTCGAGCCGCGCCGCGGACTCCGCCGAAGCGAAAGCCGCCGTAGCGAGCGCCTGCCGGTCGACCGTGCCATCGGGCGCAAGAACGATCGGACCGAAGGCTTCGACCACACGATCGCGAACCGCCGGGACCTCGTCGATGAGCGTCTTGGCCACATCGTCGAGGTCTATCACGAGCGCGCCGAGCCGCTCGAACACGTCCGCGGCCGTGGACTTGCCGCTGCCGAGCCCCCCTGTCAGTGCCAGGATGTACATGGCTGCCTCCCGATGCTGCGGGGCCGGAAGCTCTTGCGAACGTCCGGCCCCGGTATTCGGCCTTGTGCGGTCAGGCTACTCCTCGCTGGAAGCCGCCTCGTCGCTTGCCTCTTCGCGCTCTTCGCTTGCCTCTGCTTCGCCCTCGAG
>JAJZRZ010000103.1 GCA_021850085.1 Actinomycetes bacterium
CACGACGCGATCGAATACGAGATCGTGCGGCAGGCGGCCGCCCTCGACGCAGGACGTGAGGTGTCGCAGGAGACCCGTCACTGGGACGCCGGGGCGCGCCGCACGAGCGGCTTGCGCTCCAAAGAGGAGGCGCACGACTACCGCTACTTCCCCGAGCCCGACATGGTCCCGTTCAGCTTCGATCCTGCGTGGGTGGAGGCCCTTGCTGAGTGCCTGCCCGAACTGCCCGATGCCCGTCGCGACCGGTACATCGCACAGTACGGACTGCGCAAACACGACGCGTCGGCGCTGGCGGGCGAGATCGCGTTCGCGTGCTTCTTCGAGGAGGCCGCCGGGATCGCGGGGGTGGATCGGTCGAAGCAGGTCGTGAACTGGATGCTCGGCGAGTTCACCGCGCTACTGAAAGCCCACGGCTCACAGCTCGGCGATTCCCGCGTCACGCCTGCCATGCTCGCCGAGCTCGTCGCGCTGATCGAGGACGGCGTGATAAGCGGCAAGCAGGCCAAGGACGTCTTTGCCGAGATGGCCGAGACCGGGGATCCGCCCGGCGCGATCGTCGAGGACCGCGGTATGAAGCAGGTCTCGGACTCGGCTGAGATCGAGGCCGCCGTCTCGCGCGTGCTCGAAGCGCATCCCGCAGAGGTCGCCAGCTATCGCGCGGGCAAGCAGACGCTCATCGGCTTCTTCGTCGGCCAGGTGATGCGCGAGACTCGTGGACAGGGCAATCCCCGGGTGGTCAACGAGGCGCTGAGGCGGATGCTCGGGTAAACACGGTTCTTGTCTGCCGCTAACTACCGTCCAGCACTACATTCAAGCCGCTTAAGTCGCAATAGGCCCCGTTCGTCAGCTGACTCGCGATTTGCCAAGAATGGTCTTGCGGGGGTCGTTGCGATGTCCTAGTGTGATTGTTGTCCCGAGAGGTTGAGCCGGGCGAACCGCGAAAGGTAGCGTACCAGTAGCTGCCGGCGGGGTGTGTGACAGAAGGCTTCGCGCAAGCTGGCCAGACGTCTCAGGCCCCAAGGGTGTGAAACGGGAAGCTACGGATTAGCGGATCTCGCTGGCGAGGTCTCTCGGGACATTCGTTGTCGGCGGATGTCCGTCGACCGCGCTCACGATACGGTGCGACGCGGCAGGAGTGCCCGCAGCTGACTCTCCCCGACGTTCTTGAGCACACGGGCGCGCGCTATCGGGTCGAGTGAGGCGAGGTGTGCCTCGATGGCGATCTGGCTCTCGGCGATACGATCGTTTCTGACGCTGAGGAGAGCATGGGCTAGGACGATCGTCCCTGCGCCCAGCAGCGCACTGGGAATCACCCACGCCAGCAACCCTCTGCGCCCGCTCAGGAACATCAGGATCCCGGCAAGAAGCCCGGCTCCGGCCAAGGCGGCTCCCGCACCCGCCTCCACACGTGACTCCTTGGGTATCGACTCCCGCCACTGCTCGATCGCGTCCATCGAGATCCTTTCGTTTCCGGCCTGACGCCATGTTCGCCAACCGGCGTGCGCCTGGCAAGCGCAACCGCGTGTCGGGAGGGCGGTGCACGCGACGATGAGCCCCGGTACACTGCTGGGGACGGGCAGCGCCGGTGGTGCGAATGATGCGGGGGAGGGGTGTCCGGTGAGCTCGGGAGAGGCTGCGGGCTGGTCCCCCGGACGGCGAAGCGCCGCTGCGTGGGTTGTGTACGACCTGGCGAACACGACTTTCGCCCTCGGTGTGGGGAGCCGCTACTTCGGGCCGTGGCTGATCGAGGACCAGGGGGGAGCGGACTGGCAGCTCAGTGCCGCCATCGTCGCGGCGATGCTCGCGGTGATCGTGCTCGGCCCGTGGATCGGCGCGGCGAGCGATCGTCGCGGGCGGCGTGTGCCGTACCTCGTCGGCGCGACGCTCGTGTGCGTCGCCTCCACGGCCCTGCTCGCCACGTGGGGCATCGTCCCCTCGCTCGCCTTCTATGTGGTCGGCATGATCGGCTTCCACACGGGCGCGGTGGTATACGATGCCCTGCTCCCGGATGTGAGCACGCCTGAGTCGATCGGGCGTATCTCGGGCCTCGGCGTCGCGGTCGGCTATGGGGGATCGGCGCTTGCGATCGGGCTCGGCATGTACCTGCTCCCACGGGAGGGCTATGCCGCTGTGTTCCAAGCGCTCGCGGTGGCTTTCCTGCTCTTCGCCCTGCCTGCGTTCGTGTGGATACAAGAGCGTCCGCGCACCGGCCGCACCGAACGCGTGCCCGGTCTGCTTCATGCCCCAGGTGCGATGATCGGCGCTTGGCGAAGCGCCTCTCGCCATCCTGGGGTGGTGCGCTTCCTCGTCGGGCGCTTCTTGTACACCGATGCGATCAACACCATGTTCCTCTTCAACGCGGTGTTCGCGAAGCTGGAGCTTGGTTTCACCGATGCTCAGACGGATCGGATCGCCTTGCTTGGCATTCTCTCGGCGTGTTTCGGCGCCCTGTCGGCGGGGAGGGCGGTTGACGCCGTGGGACCCAAGCGCGTGCTCAACGTGGCACTGTACCTGCAGCTGGCCGGCCTCGCCTCGGCCATCGCCGCGTCGCTCACCGGCGTGAGCGCCATCGGGTGGCTCGTCGCTGTCTTCGGCGGGGCGGGCGTGGGTGCGGCGTGGGCGTCCGACCGCGTGTTCATGACCCGTCTGGCTCCAGCGCATCTGATCGGCGAGTTCTTCGGCCTGTATGCCACGGTAGGACGCTTCGCCACGGTCGCAGGGCCGTTGGCATGGGCGCTTGCCGCCGACTGGCTCGGCTGGGGGCGGACGGCGGCTGTGGGGGTGATGGCGCTTTTCGTTGTGGCGGCCAAGATCGTGTTGCAGCCGGTTGAGCCACCGGCACGTTCGTAAAGGACGCTATACTGCACGCACCGAATCACCGGCGACCCAGGAGGTCTCAAGGATGAGCATGCACCCCGCGGTGGCGTTCATCGGAACCGGCGTGATGGGCGGCGCGATGGCCGGCCATCTGCTCCGCGCCGGACACCCCCTTGTGGTGCACACGAGGACCCGCGGAAAGGCCGGCCCGTTGCTCGAGGCTGGCGCGGTGTGGGCCGATTCGCCGGGATACGCGGTGCGGGACGCCGACGTGGTCGTCACGATGGTGGGCTATCCCGCCGACGTGGAGCAGGTGTACTTGGGGGCCGGCGGGATCATCGAACAGGCCAAGCCCGGAACTCTGCTGATCGACATGACCACGTCGACCCCCTCGCTTGCCAGCCGCATCGCCGAGGTCGCCGAAGCGCGCGGGCTGCAAGCGTTGGACGCGCCGGTCTCAGGAGGCGACGTGGGAGCGCGCAACGCAACGCTCACGATAATGGCCGGCGGTTCGCGAGGGGCCTTCGACAGCGCGCTGCCGTTGTTCAAGGTGATGGGTACGACCTTCACCCACATGGGCGCATCCGGTTCCGGTCAACATGCCAAGATGGCCAACCAGATCGGTATCGCTGGTACGATGCTCGGACTCATCGAGGCGCTTCAGTATGCGAAAGCGGCTAGGCTGGAACTGGCGCGGACGCACGAGGCGCTGTCCGGAGGCGGCGCGAACTCGTGGTCGTGGGGAGCGTATGGGCCTCGCATCCTGAGCGGTGACTTCGCGCCGGGCTTCTACGTGAAGCACTTCGTGAAGGATCTGCGCATCGCGCTCGACGAGGCGGGGGCGATGGGTCTCGCGCTGCCCGGCCTTGAACTCGCCGAGTCGCTGTACGAGCGACTCTTGGAAGAAGAGGGAGCGGAGCTCGGCACGCAGGCGCTGTGGCTGTTGTACGAGCGCGGCGGGCAGGGATGACGCACGGGAGGTCCAAGCCGCACAGGATGCGGAAAGGCCGCCCAAGGGAGGGGGACGGCCTTTCGAGCTGGCGCGGCGCCGATGGACTGCCGCGCACCGTGAAGCAGGATGCGCTACTTCACTGAGATCGCTTTCGCAACCTCCGTGCCAGCTACGAAGAACGGCTGGTCCGGCGAGTTGATCTTGTCCATCATGTCGAACTCGAAGACGCCCTGTTCACCACGGTCGGCGTGGACCGCGACGAACAGCGTGCTGGTGAGGGGGAGTGGGTCGAGGTTCACAACGACATTCGTGATCTCACCCGCGGGGATGTGCAGCAGGCCCACCCGCTGGCCCGGAGCGCCGTCATCGTCGAGGTGCACGACGATCCAGGCGTCCGTGGGTGCAAGCGCGCGGTCCACCAAGACCGTGCCGTCGATGTCCTGGTCCGACACGTCGATGTCCGCCTCGCCCTCATCGGCTGTGATGCCGAACTCGCGGACGGTGACGAATGCGGCCAACTCTTTCTCATCGACGAAGTAGGGGCGGTCGGGGCTCATCGTCGGGTTCATCATGTCGAAGTCGAACTCCCCCTTCGTTCCGCGGTCAGCGTGGATGGCCACGATGACCCTCGGGGTCGTGACGTCTTCGAGTTCCACCCGAATGCCGGTGGACTCGCCCTTGTCCACGCGGGCGAGACCCACGCGCATGCCGGGCTTGCCGTCGTCGTCGGCGTGCACCACGACCCACGCGTCGCCGGGGACGAGTATGCGGTCCACGACCAGCGTCTCGGCGCCGAGCTGGTCATCGGCAACATCGAGCTGGGCGCTTTCGGCAGCGGCGACATAGCCCCAGACCTCGGGGTCGTCGCTGCTCTCGCCCTCCGCAGGGTTCGTGCAGCCGGCAAGGGCGATGAGCGTGATGGGCACGATCGCGAGGGCCGCTCGGTACAGGGTCTTTCGCATGTCCGTTCCTCTCGTCTTCGGCCGCCGCGACGCGTCGGCCGGTCGTCCATCCAGGTGGTCCTACGCGTTGCGCATGCTTGGGCGGAAGCGGCGAAGCAGCAGGGAGCTCGTCACCACGCTCACACTGGAGAGCGCCATGGCCGCACCGGCCAGCTCCGGCTTGAGCAGGCCGAGGGCGGCCACCGGGATGCCGAGCGAGTTGTAGCCGAGCGCCCAGAAGAAGTTCTGGTGGATCTTGCGGATCGTGCGCCTGGAGAGCTCGATGGCGGTCACGACATCGCGCAGGTCGTTCTTGATGAGCACGATGCCGCCGGTCTCCATCGCGATGTCGGTGCCGGCGCCCATGGCGATACCCACGTCGGCCTGTGCCAGCGCCGGGGTGTCGTTGATGCCGTCGCCGACCATCGCCACCGTGAGGCCGCGCTCCTGGAGCTTCGCGACCTCCTCGGCCTTGTGTTCGGGGAGCACCTCGGCGAGCACGCGCTCGGCGGGGATGCCCACCTGCCGCGCGATCGCTTCGGCGGTGCGGCGGTTGTCGCCGGTGATCATGTACACCTTGACGCCTATCCCGGTCAGCCGCTCGACCGCCTCGGCGGAGTTCTCCTTGAGCGTGTCGGCGACGGCGATCATGCCGGCCAGCCGGGCACTGTTCACGCCCACGAGCATGACCGTTTTGCCCTCGCCCTCGAGCGCGGCGATGCGCTCCTCGAAGCCGGAGATGTCGACGCCCTCGGCAGCCATCAACCTGCGGTTGCCGAACGCCACCCGAACGCCCTCGACGGTGCCTTCCACGCCATGACCGGGAATGGCCGCGAAGTCCTCGACCGCCGGCAGATGCATGGCGCGCTCCTTCGCGTGCGCGACGATGGCCTCGGCCAGGGGATGTTCGCTCTTGCGCTCGAGCGCGGCGGCGAGCACGAAGACGCGGTCGCGGTCGTGGCCTTCGGCTAGCTCGATGTCCGTCACCACGGGCCTGCCGTGGGTGAGTGTGCCGGTCTTGTCGAAGACGATCGCCTTGATCTTGTAGGCCGTCTCCAGGGCCTCACCGCTTTTGATGAGGATGCCGTTCTCGGCGCCCTTGCCTGTGCCGACCATGATGGCGGTCGGTGTTGCCAGGCCGAGCGCGCATGGGCACGCGATCACGACGACTGCGGTGCCGGCGAGCAGCGCTTTCACGAACGGGGTGACATCCATGTAAATCGCCGGGTCGACGAAGTTGGGCACCACAAGCAGCCAAACGAGGAACGTGAGCACCGCAAGGACCACGACCACTGGCACGAAGACCGCGCTGATGCGGTCCGCGAAGCGCTGCACCGGAGCCTTCGAGCCCTGAGCCTCCTCCACAAGCCGCAAGATCTGGGCCAGCGCTGTATCGGCGCCGACCTTGGTCGCCCGGAAGCGGAAGCTGCCGAGTCTGTTGAGCGTGGCGCCGATGACGGTGTCGCCCTCTCGCTTCTCGACCGGGATGGATTCGCCGGTCAGCATCGACTCGTCGACCGCCGAAGCGCCGTCGATCACGATGCCGTCCACGGGCACCTTCTCGCCTGGGCGCACGATGACGGTGTCGCCCACGAGTACTTGCTCGACCGGGATGTCCACTTCGGCCCCGTCGCGCAAGACGCGCGCGGTCTTGGCGGCCAGCCCCATCAGCTTCTTGATGGCGTCGCTCGTCTTGCCCTTGGCGCGGGCTTCGAGCAGCTTGCCGAGGATCACGAAGATCGG
>JAJZRZ010000104.1 GCA_021850085.1 Actinomycetes bacterium
TTCGCGTAAAATCGGCGCGATGATGCGCTCCAGCCGTTCTCGCTCCTCTTCCTCGAGTTTGCGGGAGATACCGATGAACGGCGCGAACGGCATGAGGACCAGGAACCGGCCGGGCAGCGTGATCTCGGTGGTCACGCGAGCACCTTTCGTGCCCATGGAATCCTTGAGGACCTGGACCATAAGCTGTTGGCCGGGCTTGAGCAGCGCTTGAATTTCCCGGCGCGGCGCACCGACCACGTCTTCTGGAGTGACGACCTCATCGACGTACAGGAACGCGTTCTTCTCCAAGCCGATGTCCACGAACGCCGCCTGCATGCCCGGCAGGACGTCGCGAACCTTACCCAGGTAGACGTTACCGACGACGCTTCGCTTCGGCCGTTCGATGTACAGCTCCACGAGCCTACGGTCTTCAACGACCGCCACCCTGGTCTCGTGGGCGTCGTGCGAGATGAGCATCTCGCTTGTTATCTCCGGCACGCGCTGTCCCCGCTAGAGGGGGCGACGCCAGACTCCCTGGTCCTCGATGAGGAGATCGGTGCGGGTGACCGCGACATGGACTTCGGGTCCCAGCGCGGCCGCGACGAACACGTCGGGCCTGAGCGAACCCCTCTCGCTCATCCTGACCGCCATCCGTATCAGGACGCGGTCTTCGCACGACACCACCAGGGGCTCCTTCGGGAGCGCTTCGGCGAGGTCGTAAACCTTCTGCTTGCCCTTGTGCTCGACGCTGAGCGTACCTGTCCTCACGAACGCATGGATCCGGCGCTCCAGTCCCTCGTGCGAGATCCCCCCTTCCAGGTGGACGTCATACTCCGCTATCGTAAGCGCCGCCGCCAGCGACCTCTCCTTGCCGGATACATACGCGCATGCGACAGGCGAGAGCTCTTCCACCGTGACGGAAGCCAGTGCCGCACACGCCTCGGCGGGAGGAAGAAAACGGGTGAGCACGAGATCCAGATACTCTCGCTCACCCGCGGTCCCCACGGGGAGGGCGGGCCCGAACGCTATCCGCATCCGTGGCGTGAACCCGGCACTGACAGCATACGGCAATGCGGCACGCCGTGCAGCCCGCTCGCACGCGCGCGCCACCTCCAGGTGCGACAGGTGACGAAGCCGTCCCGTCTTCCGGAAACAGACCCGCAGCGTAAAGCTCTCAGCCATGGCGCTCGCCGCCCGCGAGAACGATGTCTGCGCCCAAGGCGCCGCAGACTCCACAGCCCGTGCAAGACTCGAAGGTGCAGTCCGGCGTCGTGTGACCGGCCTGCGCCCGCTCCCACTCGAGAAGCAGGAACGGCTCGGCCAGGCCGCTGTCGATGTGCGCCCACGGCAGCGTCGCTCCCGGCTCGAACGGCTCGAACGCGATCGCGGACGGCTCGATGCCCACAGCGGCGAACGCCTCATGCCAACGGGAAAGCGAGAATCGCTCGGTCCACGCGTCGAAAACGGCCCCCGAGCGCCACGCGGCTTCGATGCCATCGGCCACCCGGCGGTCCCCACGCGCGAGCACTGCCTCGAGGAACGAGACCTCGGCATCGTGCCACGAGAACTCGACTCCTTTGCGCGGCATGGAGTCGCGCAGCACCCGCTGGCGTCGCAGCACCTCGGCGGTGGGCAGCTGCCCCGCCCACTGGAAGGGAGTATGCGCTTTGGGTACGAAGGTGGAGACCGAGACGGCCACGCGCACCGCTCCCCGCTCGTCTTTGGGTGTGGCTTCACGCGCTGCCTGCATGACACGAGCCACCAGTCCGCCGATGGCGGTCACGTCCTCATCGGTCTCGGTGGGCAGGCCGAGCATGAAGTAGAGCTTGACGCGACGCCAGCCGGACGCAAAGGCGGCCCGTGTCGTGGCGAGCAGTTCGTCCTCGGTCACGTTCTTGTTGATGACGTCCCGGAGGCGCTGGGAACCGGCCTCTGGAGCGAAGGTGAGTCCGCTCTTCCGGCCCTCCCCGAGCAGTCGGGCGAGCGACAGCGTGAACGAGTCCACCCGCAGCGATGGCACGGAGATCGCAATCCCGGTACCCTCGAGACGCCGGGTCAGACGCCTAAGCACCTCTTCGAGTTGCGAGTGGTCGGCAGTGGACAGCGAGGTCAGCGAGACCTCCTCGTATCCCGTGCAGCGAAGCGAGGCTATGGCGTCGCGGACGACGTCGTCCGCGCGACGCTCGCGCACCGGGCGGTAGACCATCCCCGCCTGGCAGAACCGGCAACCCCGGGAGCAGCCGCGCAGCACCTCCACGGTCACCCGGTCGTGAACCACATCGGCGTAGGGCACCACAGGGCAGATCGGGCTCTCATACGCCGACAGGTCCGCGACGACACGCCGCCTGACCCTCGCGGGTGCGCCTGCGCGCGGTCGCAATCCGCCCTTCGCGCGCTCGTAGAGCGAGGGGACGTATACGCCCGAGACTTCCGCCAGTGCCTGCAGGACTTCGCTGCGGCTTCCACCCCGGCCGGTCACAGCGCGGTGCGTGTCCACCAGCTCGATGACCGCATCTTCGCCGTCTCCGATGAGCATCGCGTCGAAGAAAGGGGCCATCGGCTCGGGATTATGGACAGACGGTCCCCCGGCCACGACCAGCGGATCGCCCTCGCGACGGTCGCTCGCCCGCAATGGTATACGAGCGAGGTCGAGCGCCTCGAGGACGTTCGTGTAAGTGAGCTCGTACGGCAGGGTCACGCCCAAGAGGTCGCACGACGCCACCGGCACGCACGACTCCAGGGTGAACAGTGGCACATCGGCCTGGCGAAGGGCGGCCGCCATGTCCGTCCAGGGTACGAAGACGCGCTCCACCGCCACCCCCGGCAGCGTCGACAGCCGGCCTGCGAGGACCTGCAGCGCCTGGTTCGCCATACCGACCTCGTAGGCATCCGGGTACATGAGCGCGACACGATAGGCCGCTATAGGCCGCACGACCGCGCCCCACTCCCGGTCTATGTACCGCGCCGGCCTCTCGACACGCGCCAGCAGTGGCTCCACCCGGCTCCAGAGGTCCTCGGGTGCCGCCGCTTCAGACACCGGCGGTATCGCTTCCAGGCGGGGGCAGCATCGAATCCTCGGCAGGCGGCAGCGCCTGCGATCGCATCCGGCGCTGCCTCACCGACGACGCAGCACGGTCGCGAAGGCTCATGAAGTACGCTGTGAGCTGGCCCAGATCGGCACCTGCCTCGAAGTAGCGGATGGCGGCTTTGCCCATCACGATGGTGCCGGTGTAGCCGAGGACGCCTTTGACGGCCCAGCCGAGCACCGGTGCGACAGTCAGCGTCTGGCGAGCGAGAGCCCTGAGCAGATAACCGCCCGCGACCACGGCGGCGAGTTCCTTCACGCGCTCCACGCTCAGGGGCTGCCCGTAGGCAGCGGCGATCTGTAGCAGCATCTTGATCTGATTCGCGGTCATGATCGGCATGTCCGCGCCCGGGATGGGTGTGAGCACGCCGACCAAGCCGTTTTGCCATGCCGTCGTCCGCACTGCGTCCTCCGCGACCGCCGCGCGCATGAAGGAGAAATTGTGGGCGAGCGCCAGTCTCCTGCTCGACAGGTTCTCGGACAGCCACAGCCCCAGGCGGTCAAGGGTCTCCTCGGGCTCGGCCCTCACCACGAGGTCCGATGTCGGCTGGCGCAGGGAAGCGGCCAGGTCGAACTCGCGCGAAGCGTCGCCGATCGCGGCCACCACCACCGGCAGACGGAGCCGCCGCGGCCCCTCCAGCGCCTCACGCAGCCCGACGTTGCCCGAACCGGCCAGCGCGATGACGACGTCAGTGCCCGGTGCGGTAACGGGAGCCTTACCGATCTCTGCCACATCGATCTGCAGCGAGGCGGCGGCCGTGGCCGGACGCAGCCGGTCGCGAACCGTCTCCATGAGCGAGTCAGGTGCGTCGACCTCGACGAACACGGCGATCCGCACCGGCTGGGAACGCTCCTCGATGAAGCGCGAACCAGATTTCATCAGGTCGCGCACGTCGATGGGAAGTGCCATCATGCCTCCTGTCGGGACCCCTCAGGTACCGTAGCGCCTAGACCACACCGACAACAACAGGCCCAGCGCACCGAGGTTTGTCACCATAGCTGAACTTCCGAAACTCAGGAACGGCAGCGGAATACCTGTGATAGGCATCATACCCACCGTCATGCCGATGTTCTCCAAAATCTGGAACAGCCACATTCCGATGACACCCACAGCGATGATCGCGCCGTACAAATCGCGCGACGAGGTCGCGATCGCCAGCGCCGATACGAGCAGGGCAAGGTACAGGCCTAGCAGGATCACGGCGCCTGTGAAGCCTAGCTCCTCGCCGAGGACCGAGAAGATGAAGTCTGTGTGACGCGCCGGGATGAAGTTGAGGTTCGATTGCGTGCCCGCCTGCAGCCCCTTCCCCGTGAGTCCCCCCGATCCGATCGCGATCTTCGACTGAGCCAAACTGTAACCCGCTCCCATGGGGTCGCGCTCGGGCTCGATGAACACCAGCAGGCGGTCCTCCTGATACTCCTCGAGCAGGTGGAACTGTGTGACCACGATCGTCGCCACCACGGCGACGGCAAGCGCCACGGCGAAGTAGCGGCCCTTCATGCCGCCGACGATGAGCATGATGAAGGTGATGGCCACGAACACGAGTCCAGTGCCGAGGTCAGGCTGCAGCAGGATCAGACCGAACGCGGCCGCAAGGAAGGCCATGACCTTCATGGCGTCGACGGGGCGGTCGATCCTGCCCTTGAAAGACGCTATCACGGCGGCGACCACGACGATGAAGATGAGCTTGGCGGGCTCGGAGGGCTGGAACAGACGCGCCCCGAACAGCTGCACCCATGAGGTGGCACCTCCCGCCTCCACGCCAAGCCCCGGGATGCGCGGACTGACAAGAAGGAACGCCCCGAACGCAACCAGCACACCCTGCCAACCGCGCAGCCTTGTGTAGTCGAAGGCCCACGCAAGCGCCATCGGCACAAGCCCCACCAAGATACCCGCGATGTGGCGCATCAGCATGCCGCTGCCATCGGCCATTCCCGAGGTGGCAGAGGCCACCACGATGGTCCCATACACGATGAGCGCCGCCGCCCACAGCACCAGCGGCACGTTCACGGCATCAAGGAACCGTTGAGAAGTCGTCTTGTTCATGCGCCTACCGTGAGTCGTCCCTGGCGCGCACGGTCTTGACCGGCTCGCCGAGCAATGAGGCCAAGATGTTGCGGGCTGCTGGCGCAGCCACCGCGCCGCCGCCGCCAGCCTGCTCGAGGACCACGACCACGGCGTACTTGGGTTCCTGGGCGGGTGCGTATGCACAGAACCATGCGTAGTCGTCCTTGCCCATCACCTCAGCCGTACCGGTCTTACCGGCGACCTGAGCGCTGAGCCCGGCAAAGGCTGCCTGGGCGGTCCCGTCGCGGGTGACGTCCACGAGCGAGCGTGTGATCATGTCGAGCACGTCTTGCGAGACCCCCGTCTCGCGGAGCACTTCCGGCTCCGCGCTGCGAGCGACTCCCCCGTCGCTGTCCAGGACATCCTTCAGGACATGCGGCTTCATGATGATGCCTTCGTTGGCGATGCCCGCGTAGACCGTCGCCATCTGCAGCGGAGTGGTGATCATGTCGCCCTGACCGATCGACATGTTCACGGTGTCGCCCGGCAGCCACAGCTGGTACTCAGGGTAGTTCGCGTTGAACTCCCGCTTCCACGCGGCGTCCGGCACACGCCCGCTGACCTCGCCGGGCAGGTCGATGCCCGTGACGGTGCCGAGCCCGAATGCGCGTGCCTGCGCCTGAAGCTCCTCGAGCTTACGCTTGTAGAACTCGTAGCCGATCTCGTAGTAGACGATGTCGCACGAGTACTTCATGCCGCTGCGCGAGGAGACCGTCCCATGACCGGTGCGCTTCCAGCACGCCTTCGGCCACTGTTCTCCCATGGCGGTCCAGCGCCCGGTGCATGTGTACGTCTGACCCTCGGTGGTGATCCCTGCGTTGAACCCGGCGATCGCGGTGATCACCTTGAACGTGGATGCCGGCGGGTAGGCGGCCATGATCGCTCTGTCGTTGAGCGGATACTCGCTCTCTCTCGCGGTGAGCGTCTGCCAATTGGCCTTGCTGATGCCGCCGAGGAAGACCGATGGGTCATACGTCGGTGCGCTCGCCAGCGCAAGCACTTCGCCAGTGGTCACGTCGAGCACCACCGCGGCACCCGCTTTCGCATTGCCGTACCCCTGACGGCGAGCCTCAGCCATCGCGTCGCCCATCTGCTCCTCGACGACACGCTGCAGCTCGATGTCTATCGTCAAAGAGATGTCGTTACCGGGACGCGGGGCCTGTTCGTCCATGATGCCTTGTGGCCTG
>JAJZRZ010000105.1 GCA_021850085.1 Actinomycetes bacterium
GCTTCGTGGTGCTCGGCCGCGACGGTGCCCGGCTGAACCGCGCGCTCATCAACTTCATGTTGGACACGCACGCCTCGCGCGGCTACACGGAGTGGTCGGTCCCCGCGATGGCCAACAGCGACACGCTTCTGGGCACGGGGCAACTGCCGAAGTTCGCCGAGGACCTCTTCCGCACGGACGAGGGCCTCTACCTCATCCCTACGGCGGAGGTGCAGCTCACCAATCTGCATCGCGACGAGGTGCTCGAAGCGTCCGTGCTGCCGCTCAAGTACTGTGCCTACACGCCGTGCTTCCGTGAGGAGGCTGGCGCCGCCGGGCGCGACACCCGGGGCATGATCCGCGTCCACCAGTTCGATAAGGTCGAGCTGGTCAAGTTCTCGCGACCGGAGGAGAGCATGGAGGCGCTCGAAGGCATGACAGCGGATGCCGAGTTCATCTTGCGGCAGCTCGGCCTCGCGCACCGGACGATCGCACTGTGCACGGGCGACATGGGTTTCGCCGCGGCAAAGACCTACGACCTCGAGGTCTGGTTGCCGAGCTATGGCGGATACAAGGAGATCTCGAGCTGCTCGAACTGCGCTGACTTCCAAGCACGGCGCGCCAACATCAAGTACCGCGGCTCTGGTGAGTTCAAAGGGTCACGACTCGTGCACACGTTGAATGGCAGCGGGCTGGCGGTGGGTCGCACGCTCGTGGCCGTACTTGAGAACCATCAGCAGGCTGACGGCTCCGTCGTGGTTCCTGAGGTGCTGCGCCCGTACCTCGGCGGTCAGGATGTCATCGGTCCGGCCGCTTGAGTCTTCGATGCGATATCGGCGGGCACGTAGCCGCCCGCCGCCACCTGCGCCAAGGTCACGCGATCGAGCTCTTCCCAGACGATGCCGTCGAGGTGGGTCCACATGCGGTGCACTCCGCAGCGGGCCGACCGGTCGCAGCTTGCGGGGTCGAGCGTACAGGGGGCGAGGGAGAAGTCCGGATCGCACACGCGGACGATCTCGGCCATCGTGATCTCGGACGCCGGACGGGCTAGCGACAGCAGGTGGTCGCGGTGCCAGCTCGCGGTCACGAGCCGGGCCTCGATCAAGAACTCCACGAGCGGAGTGCCAAAGCTTGCGGGCACGTCCGACGCCTCGCAAAGATCACGTATCGACAGCGTCAGGCCGTCTGGAAGCTGTGCCAGTTCGTACATGAGCCTGACGGCGTAGTCCGCGCGCCTGGTGATAGTCATGGTCCCCCCATATACCGGACCTGCGGTTCCCGTCCGCAGTACGTTGGGATGATACCAGCCTTCCCGGAATTGCCAACCGGATTCGCGTCGTGCGCGTGTCCTACTCGCTGAACGGCGGCATACGGACCCCCAGCGGCGGTGCTTGTTCGCCTCGCGGCTCCCGGCCCCCAGCACGATGGGGCATACTGGGACTGTGGCCTTCATTGTGAGGGGGACATCGGTGAGCACGCCAACCACGCTGGTCGTCTTCGGCACGACAGGTGACCTGATGGCGCGCAAGATCATCCCCTCGCTGGCGTATCTTGCGGAACGGCAGCGCCTGCCGAGCGAGTTCGAGGTCATAGGGTGGGGTCGACGAGGATGGGGCGATCCGCAGCTTAGGGAGCATGTGTCCGGGATCCTCGACGAGTACGCCGGACCGCGACCGGAGGGTGAGAGGCGCACCCGGTTCATCAGCCTGTTCCGCTCGCACGACGGCGCCTTCGATGACCCCGGCGCCTACGACCGGCTCGCGGCACTGCTCGAGGCGGCCGACGTACGAAGAGGCATGTGCGGCAACAAGCTCTTCTACCTCGCGGTACCGCCCGAGCACTACACGCTGATCTTGCAGAACCTCGCCAATTCCGGGCTCACCGCGCCGTGCAGTCTCGACACCGGGTACACGCGCGTGCTCGTAGAGAAGCCGTTCGGTCACGATTTCGCGACCGCGCAGGACCTCGACGAGCTGCTCGGCTCGCTCTTTCGGGAGGAGCAGATCTACCGCATCGACCACTACCTCGCCAAGGAGATGCTGCAAGGCATCCTGTCGTTCCGCTTCTCCAACACGCTGTTCGAACCCTCGTGGGACGCCCGCTCGGTCCAGCGCATCGACATCCGCCTGCACGAGTCCATCGGCGTGGAAGGCCGGGGGGCGTTTTACGAGGGTGTGGGCGCGCTGCGCGACGTGGGCCAGAACCACCTGCTTCAGATGCTCGCCCTCGCCACCATGGACCAGCCCATGGATCTCTCGGCCGATGCCATCCGTTCCGCGCGTCTCGCGCTGCTGCGCGGGTTGGAGCCGCTCACCACCGAAGGGGTCTCGGCCCAGACGTATCGCGCGCAGTACATCGGCTACCGGGATGCCGAGCAGGTGGCGCCTGAGTCCGTCACCGAGACGTACTTCCGCCTCGATGCAACTCTCACCGGTCCGCGATGGGGGGGCGTGCCGGTGATGATGGAGTCAGGGAAACGCTTGGGGGCGCCACGCAAGGAGATCGCGATCACGCTCAAGCCCGCCGCCGCGTGCCTGTGCTCCGGCGAGGGCTCCTTCGAGAACGTGGTCACCTTCCAGCTCGAGCCTGAGGAGACCATCCGCATCCGCTTCTGGGCCAAGAAGCCGGGTTTCGACGCCGACCTCGAGCCGCGGGAGTTCACCTTCTTGCTCTACGAGAGCGATGAACGAGTCCAGTATGTGGAGGAGTACGCCAAGCTTCTGATCGACGCCATCGCCGGTGACCAGACGCTCTTCGTCTCGACCGGCGAGGTCGCCGAGATGTGGCGCTTCATCGACCCCATTGTTCGTGGCTGGGCGAAAGGTGCCGTGCCGCTTGAGACGTACGCGCCTGATTCGGCCGAGGTCGCCGAGCGTGCCGCCGCGTCGATCCTGGCGCGCACGCACGCCGCTCGGCCATCGATAGGCGTCGTCGGCCTCGGCAAGATGGGTACGGCGCTCGCGCGCAACCTGCTCGAGCACGGTTGGCGCGTCGTGATCTTCAACCGAACGACATCCGTGGCCGAGGCGATGGAGCACGAAGGGTTCGAGGTGGCGCGGACACATGCCGAGCTAGTCGAGAAGCTCGAGCCTCCTCGCGTGGTCTGGGTCATGGTGCCCGCCGGTGCGGCGGTGGCTGCCATGGTCCTCGGCCCAGACGGCTTGGCTGAGACGCTTGAGCCCGGCGATACCGTGATAGACGGCGGTAACTCCTTCTGGCACGATACCCGCGCGCTCGCGCCGGAGCTTGTGAGGCGCGGGGTGCGCTTCCTGGACGTGGGCACGTCGGGAGGGCCTGCCGGTGCCCGGCACGGCGCCTGCCTGATGATCGGCGGGCAGCCTGAGGACCACGAACGCCTGATGCGGCTGTGGCGGGACCTCTCGGTACCGGGAGGCTTCGCGTTCTTCCGCGGCCACGGGGCGGGGCACTTCGTGAAGATGGTCCACAACGGCATCGAGTACGGGATGATGCAGGCGATCGCAGAGGGCTTCACGCTTCTGCGGGAAGCCGAGTGGGGCATCGACCTGAGGCGTGCCGCTGAGATCTACAACAACGGCAGCGTCATCGAGTCGCGCTTGGTCGGATGGCTCGGCGAGGGTCTCGGGCTTTTCGGTGAAGAACTCCGGCGCGTGTCGGGCAGCGTGGGGCACACGGGCGAGGGCGCGTGGATGGTCCAGACCGCCCTTGAGTTGGGTGTGGAGCATCGGGTGATCCGTGCTGCGCTCGCCTTCCGGCTTGCGTCAGAGGACCACCCGAGCTACACGGGCAAGCTGCTTCAGGCGATGCGGAACCGCTTCGGCGGGCACGCGCAGTGAGCGTCACCTACGCTTGCGCGGCAGGACCTCACTTGAGCTCGAACACCACTGTGACACTGGTCGAGATGTCGAGCTGGCCCGGCTCGATGGGCACACCGGCTCCGGCATCGGCGCGCACGCTCATGTCGTAGTAGATGGGCGGTATCGTCACGTTGGCTTCGCTGATGCTGATGATCTCGCCGAGACCCTTGTTGGCTGCCTCGGCCATCACTTTCGCGCGCACGCGAGCGTCTTCGATGGCGAGTCCGATCGTCTCGTTGCGGACGTCGGCATCGTCAGAAAGCGTGAAGGTCGGTCCGCCGACCTCGTTCGCGCCCGCCTCGCTAGCCGCGCCGATGACCTGGCCGATCGATTCGATGTCGCGGATCTTCACGCGCACCTGGACGCTCGCGCGGTAGCCCGTGACGGTGATCCGGGTGCCGTCGCCGGACTGCTCCGGCCAGATGCTCACGTTCGCGGTTTGGATGTCCTCCGCGGCAACGCCCGCGTCCTTGACCGCGGCGGTGATCGTCTCGGCCGTCTCAGAGGTTTGGCCGAGCGCGGTCTTTGCGTCTTCGGCGACCACGGTCGATCCGAAGTACATCTCGGCCATGTCGGGCACCGCGGCAGCCCTGCCGGTACCGCCGGCTGTCACGGTGTAGAGAGGCGCTTCGCCATCGGTGGTCACGACCCGCGTGGAACAGCCGGTCAACACGAGCGCACCGGCGAGCATCACTGCAAGAAGGGCGTATCGGGTCTTCATGGTCGTTCCTCTCGAAACGGCGCCGGACGATCGGTCCGGCGCGTGGATTCCGCGCTACGTCAGTTTAGACGCTTGAGCTTCGCACGCGGTTCGGCGCGCGAAGTACGAGCCGGAAGACGAAGAAGCCTCGCCGTTTTGGCGAGGCTTCTGTATGGATACGTGGCGCGCCCTGAGAGATTCGAACTCCCGACCTTCTGATTCGTAGTCAGACGCTCTATCCGGCTGAGCTAAGGGCGCGTGCGCGCGAGCTTCAGTATCCTGCCTGCTCACGCGGAAGATGTCAAATGGCGGAGAGTGAGGGATTCGAACCCTCGAAGGGGCCATCAGCCCCTTACTCGCTTAGCAGGCGAGCGCCTTCAGCCGACTCGGCCAACTCTCCGCTTGATGAGAAGCGCCGCCCATTGTAGCAGGGCAGGCTTACGGGCGTCATCGCACGTTTTGTGCCAGGGAAGCGGTGGGTATCCGGCAGGAACTGGCGGAGGGGGTGGGATTCGAACCCACGAGACCCTTGCGGGCCTACTGGTTTTCAAGACCAGGGCGATCAACCGCTCCGCCACCCCTCCGTGCACGGCGATTATAGCGGACCGGATGCCACCGGCCACGCCGCCGGGTGGTGGTGTAGCATCGAGTGCATGAACGACGACGCACTGTATATGGCGCTCGCGCTCGAACAGGCGCGACGCGCCGCCGAGGAAGGGGAGGTCCCCATCGGCGCCGTGCTCGTGTGCGACGGCGCGGTGGTGGCGCACGGGCGCAACGCGCGCGAGTGGGGCGCCGATCCCACCGCGCATGCCGAGCTGATTGTGATCCGCGACGGCGCCGAGAAGCTCGGTCGGTGGCGACTTTCTGGCTGCACGCTGTACGTGACGCTCGAGCCGTGCCCGATGTGCGCCGGCGCGATGGTGAACGCGCGCATCGACCGGCTGGTCTACGGTGCGGCCGATCCGAAAGCGGGGGCCGTCGGTACGCTGTACGATCTTTCGTCCGACGCCCGGCTCAACCACAGCTTCGCGGTGACCCGCGGCGTGCTTGAACAGGAGTGCGGCGAATTGTTGAGGGAGTTCTTCCAGAGGCTGCGGAAGCGCGGCAGGGGCCAGAACCAGGGGGTCCGATGAGGCCGAGGGCGGGACGGGCCCTGGTCTTCGCGGCAGCGGTGGCGCTGGCTTGGGCGCTGGCAACGGCGCCGCCGGCGTTAGCCCAGTCGTACTCGATGACGCGCGTGGACATCGAGGCGGTCGTGCACAGGGACGGCTCGATGCTGGTGATCGAGACGCGGACGTTCGATTTCGACGGCGGCTTCACCTTCGCGTACTGGGAGCTCGACAAGAGCGTTCCGGCGGATGCTGGCAGTGACGTCACCGTGACCGTCATCGGCATGTCGAGCCCCGAGGGGGAGCACGCGCTCACAGACGATCCCTCGGCACGAGATACGCGGCCTCAGGGCACGTATCAGGTGACGGATGCCGGCTCCTTCTACGACGCGCGCATCTTCTTCCGGGCCTCGAACACCGAGTTCCCCGTGACGCTGCGCTACCGCGTCGATGGCGCGGCCACCCGCTGGGAGGACACCGCCGAGCTCTACTGGAAGTTCGTGGGTGATCGCTGGCAGCTGCCCTCGGAGAACGTGCGCGTGCACATCGTGCTGCCTGAGGACGTCACCCGCGACGAAGTGAGGGCGTGGGCGCATGGCCCGCTCACCGGGGACGTGACCATCAATGACGATGCGACCGTGGACCTGGTGGTGGCCGAGCTGCCGGTTGGCTACTTCGTCGAAG
>JAJZRZ010000106.1 GCA_021850085.1 Actinomycetes bacterium
CGATCTACACGCCTGACGGCATCGACCTGGCCCGCATCGCGCGGCAGTTCGAGGAGATTCGGCAGGTCACCGAGCGGGACCTGCAGTCCTTGCGACTCGTGGTGAAGCATCAGGGTACGCTCGTGCCCACGGTGGGCGGAATCCTACTCTACGGCTTCGACCGGGACGTGCACTTCCCCGACGCCGGCTTCCGCGTCGCCCGCTTCAAGGGCACCGATCGCAGCACGATCCTCGATACGCAGGACTTCCCCGCTGCGTCACTGCCCGATCAGGTCGAGCTCGTCATGGGATTCGTTCAGCGCCACATCATGCAGCGCCTCGAGATCGGCACCGGACGGCACGAGGTGTGGTGGGAGTACCCGCTCGTGGCGATTCGGGAGGCCGTCACGAACGCGGCAGTTCACGCTGACTACTCTCAGCTGGGCTCGCCTCTGCGCGTGTCCGTCTACGCCGACAGGATCGAGATCGAGAACCCCGGCCTGCTCATGCCGGGTCTTGCCGTGCCCGACTTGCTCGGCGGCATATCGAAGCTGCGCAATCGCGTAATCGGCCGCGTATTCCGGGAGCTGCGGCTGATCGAGCAGTGGGGAAGCGGCGTTCAGCGGATGGTGGCCTCATGCCGCGACGCCGGCCTGGCCGATCCGCTGCTCGAGGAGATCGGAACGCACTTCCGGGTGACGCTGTACTCGGAGCGAGCGAGCGGCGCAGAGCAGCTCGACAGCGTGGACAGGCAGCTCGTAGAGGCATTGCGGACGCAAAACGGGCTGTCGACGAAGGAGCTCGCCGAGCGCGTGGGCCGGACGCCTCGAGCCGTGCGGACGCGGCTTGCCCGCCTAGTGGAACTCGGGATAGCGGTAGAGCTGGGAAGCGGCCCGACCGACCCGCAGCGGCGCTACTATGCGGCCGAAGAGCGCGGGCTGTATGGGCGAGGGTAACAGTACATCTTTACCACTGCGGTAAACCGTGCTGTTTTTGCCATGTTGGTAAACTACGGGGTGCAGGTGCAGATCTCGCTTCGCCAGCTCCGACGCTCGGCGTGATGCGTACGCTACCCGCCAACTGCCGCGCAATCGCACCCAGCATCGCTGTGGGCCGACTGGTGTGTCGTCACTGCTCGAGCGCTCCCGGGTCGCAGATGAAACCGTCTGCGTAGGCTTCCGCGCGCGCGAGCTCGTCGGCGTCGGTGATCGTCCAGCCGAGGAGCGGACGGCCGCGCCAGCGCTGCACCGTCGTGAACGGCGACGGCAGCTCCTCGATGTCGTAGGCGATGAAGTCTGGCGTGCTCGTGAAGTTCAGCAGCAGCTTGCGGAGCAGGAGCTTCTCGTACCAGGCGAGGTCCTCGCCCTCAAAGGCGCTCGCGAGCTGTCCGCGCGGGACCTCGGGCGCCACCTCGGCCATACGCGCGAGCGAGAACGGGTTGAACGACATCACCGCCGCTTCGCCCTCGTACGCCGAGAGCTGCTCTGCCACGTCGTCTTCGAGCGCGCCCACGTCGCCCGGGTTCTTGATCTCCACGAAGACGGGCACTCGGCCGTCGATGAGTTCGAGCGCCTCGGCGAGCGTGGGCATGCGCTCGTCGCCACCGAAGAGGCTGAGCTGTTGCAGCTCGCTCACAGTGAGCGCGTCAACGGGGACCGGCTCGCCCGTAAGGCGCGACGTGTCCTCGTCGTGAAAGACGACCGTGACGCCGTCGACCGAGGACCGCACGTCGAGCTCGATCGCGTGGCCAGCGTCGGCTGCACGCTCGAACGCGGCGAGCGAGTTCTCGGGCGCGAGCGGCCCGGCGGTCCATAGTCCGCGGTGGGCGATCTTACGCGCGGTGAGCCAAGGTGGCGCATCGGGCTCGGGGAACAGACGGGCGGCATAGGCGACGGCGGCCAGCAGGACGAGAGCGAGGACGGCGAGGGCTGCGAGCTGCTTGCGCATGTGGGCTCCGGGGTCGGCTGTGCGGTTGCCGCTACGAGGGTAGCACCTTGGCGGGCCCCACGCGGCCCACGCCACCCTGCCGGATGCCGAAAGACATGCCATCTGTAATGCCACTCAGACTGCCGTTTCGCGTGACAGCTTGGCGAACTCAGCTGTCTGGTAGCGCCCGGTGACCACGTCGTGGTGAGGCTTGACCATGACCACATGCCGCCATGGTGTGAGACCGGCCGCGGGCGCTCCCTCGATCGCGGCCTACACCGCCTTGCGCTTCTCGCGCTTGGCCTGCTCGTCGTAGCGGATGCGCAGCACCTCCTGCTTCATCCGCTCGATCTCGGTCTGCTCAAGCGCCGAAACAGCTGCGAGCAGCCGCTGTATTCGAGAGTGGAATATCTCGGGTCACCACACAATCTCGGACTCTGGGCAGTTGAGCCTGACCGCCAGGCGGTCGATGTCCGTACGAGTACGGGCTCTGGAGGCTTCTCACTCGGAAAGCCATAGTGTCGTCACAACCGGCTACCCGTCGAAGATATCAGTCGCCGTGAAAGCGTGAACACCCGTCGGCACGTCGGTCAGACGCTCGCGGGCACACACGACGTAGGTCGGCTCATCGGCGACCGACGGGAGAGCGCGTGCCTTGTCTTGCAGGCTCCGCAGCAGCGTGGGCGCGTTCTCGACACGGCCCCACTTCGCTTCTCCCAGGAGCACCGGCTTGTGAGGGCGACCGGTGAGCCCCACGGCATCAATCTCGACGGAGCTGTCCTCGTTCCACCACTGACCCAGCGCGACGACGTCGGAGGGTAGCGCTCCGGTGGCCACCTCGCGTATCAGGTGGCGCCTGAAGGCCTCCTCCCACGGGGCGCCCATGGCATCGCCGATGCCAGACTCCAGGAGGGCCGCCACGGATGGCCCGAGACCGCGCTCGATTTGGGAGCGGTATCGCTCGACACGCCCCAGCCAGAAGGCGAGGTAGTTGTCGGCTATGCGGTAGATCTTCCGGCGCGTGCGCTCCGGGTTCTCCGTGATGGGCACGAGCTGCTCGACTAGCCGCAGCTCGACCAAACGGGTGAGGAGACGGGAGGGTTCCACACCAACGGCATCGCGAATCTGGCCATGTCTCGTGCGGCCCGCCGCGATGGCCTTGAGCGCGATGCCGGCCAGCCCACCCGCGTCGCCTTCTGTGGCGAGCAGCAGCTGCCCCTCGGTGAGAAGAGGAGCGCCCGGCGTACAGAACAGTCGCTCCAGGTTGTCGCGGATGGAAGCCGCCTGATCCCACCACGATAGGTACAGCGGAACCCCGCCAACCAGACCCCAGACAACCGCACGATCCGCCGGCTCCAGGTCGCGCAGCATCAGCGCAGCCTCCTGTGGATCGAAGGGGTGCACCTGCAACGAGAGCCCGAAGCGGCCGTAGAGCGGGGCCCGCTCCTCCTGCATCGCCTGCATGGTCCGCACCGCAGAGCCGCAGATCAGGATCTTGAGCTGTGTGTCCTGACCCACCCGGTCCAGGAACGCGCGCAGTATGCCCTCGAGTTCGGGGGCCGTGGCCTTGAGCTCAGGGAATTCGTCGAGCACGATGAGCAGCCGCTCTGTGCGCGATGCAGTAGCGAAAAAGTCGAGTGCGTCGTCCCAATCCGCGAACGGCCGCTGCCGCAGGTCACGAATCGCATCGACGCCCATATCGGCTACCGACTCGGAGAGGATCCGAAGCTCGTCGGCGGCAGGGCGACCAGCCGCGGTATGGAAGACGACGCGCTTGTCCGCCGCGAACCGCTGGAGAAGCATGGTCTTGCCGACGCGGCGACGTCCCCAGACGATCCCAAGGCGGGATGCAGGCCCGGAGTGCCAAGACTCCAGCGCCTCCAGCTCGCGCGTTCTGTTGACGAACTCCCTCATGCCCGACATATTACTCGCATTCAATGTTACTCACAAGCACTGTTAGTAACATTGGAGGCGAGTGACGACTGCGTTGTGAAACGCGGCGTACGGCTCAAGGATGAACAGCGTGAGCGGCCAGAACCGGCCGTCGAGAGGCGGTCCAAGCCTCCGCCGGTCGACGAGTCAGGTCATATGCGAAGTACTTGGCGTGGTAGAGGCTGGGGCAAGACCACCTCAGCAAGGGGGTTCGGTCAACTCCGCTGAGCATGCGCTATTCCTCCAAGTTGAACCCGTACCGGCATCCTGTGATTCGGTAGTTCTCACAGCCTAGGAAGGGTTTGCCTGCACGCGTCCCGTGCTTGGCAGTCTTCCGGATGAGTCGACCGCCGCAAAGGGGGCATGCCTCAGGAACTGACTGTGCCGCCTCCTCTGCGGGTTCCGAAGGTACGACTCTCTCCTGCTGCTCCAGCCGCTGGTCGCGCATCTTCATTCGGGCAGCATTCGAGAGAGTGCCATACAAGTCGAACTCAGCCTTGAACTTGTACTGGAGGTCACCCGCGATCTGAGAGAACAGAACGCGCGCAATCCGGCCAGCCTTCTCTTGGTCGAGCGCGTCCTCTGAATGGCTGAGAATTTCGTGAGTCAGAAGCCTTAGCGGGAGGGTCCGAACCACTCCCTCGCGGAGGCATTCGAGTCTCGCATCCGGCTGGGCGTACACAACTATCGGCATCCGTCGGATGGAAGTCATGAAAGACGATGTACTCCTCAGGGAGAGTCAGCAACGCCTGATGCACGAGCATTTCACCTCGTGCCCCCTTCAAGAACTGCGCGCCTTCTCGGAACCCTTCCGAGATCGCCTTAAGGTCCTTGCGTCTCAGATACGAGACGAGAACCAACATCGAAGTGGTCAAGAGCAATCCGCCGAATCCAAGGCTGTTCATGGACCGCCGGAAGGCCATGAGTGCGAGGGGCAGGGCAGTCAGCCCAAGAAAGACAATCGGTAAGAGCACAAGCAGTCCGCCACGCGCTGCGGCACTCTCCCCTGGGGTGCCAATCACCCTCGCCACACTGCCTCCGTTCACCAAGTGCTCGCTAATCAGGGTATCCCGAACAGGCGCGCGACGAGAAGCATGAAGCCGTCTATCGGCGCACGGCGTCGACGACCCTCCCCACAACCTCCCCCAGCACCACCCTGCTGGTCGCGAAGTTGATTCTCGCGAAGCCCTTCCCATGCTGCCCGAAGTCAGGCCCCGACCCCAGGGCCACCTGCGCCCGCTCGAGCAACACCGCGGCCGGATCGTCCCCAAGCTCGTACGCGCGCAGATCCGCCCACGCGAGGTAAGTCGCCTCTGGCATCGTCACGCCGGCCTCGGGCAGCTCCGCGCGCAACCTCCCCACCAGGTAGTCGCGCTGCTCCTCGAGAAACGCCACCGTCTCGGCCAGCCACGGCTCGCCCTCGGTGAACGCCGTGAGCGTGGCCAGCGCCCCGGGCGCGCTTACGCTGCCCAGCATATGTGCAGGCAGTTCGCTAATGCGCTTCTCGATCTCGGCGTCACCGAAGTACGCCATCGCGCACCGCAGCCCCGCGAGGTTGAAGGCCTTGCTCGCCGCGTGCGCCATCACCCAGCGCACGTCTCTGCCTTCGGCCACCTTGGCGAAGGGGATGTGTTTCGCGCCGGAGTACACCACGTCGGCCCAGATCTCGTCGCTGATCACGAGCAGGTCGTGGCGCTCGGCCACCTCGGCGATCGCCTCAAGCTCTTCGGCGGAGAACACGCGCCCGGTGGGATTATGCGGACTGCATAAGAGCACGCAACGGGTGGAGGAGTCGATGCACGCCTCGAGCCGCTCCACGTCCAACCGCCAAGTCCCCGGCTCGAGCGGGCAGTCCACGATTCTGCGGCCGATGCCCGTCACGGTGCGGAAGAACGGCGGGTACACCGGGGTTAGCAGCACCACGCTGTCGCCGGGGCGCGTGCCAAACATGAGCGCGAGGTCCACCGCCTGCAGCACGTCGGTCACCACGCGAACTCGTGCCTCTTCCGGCCGCCAGCCGTGCCGGCGCTCCATCCACTCCGCCCACGCGCTCGGCAGCTGCTGGTGCGCGCTGAAGTTGTAGCCGAAGTCGGCTCGCTCCACGAGGCCGCGAAGCGCCTCGGTGATCACGGGCGCCGTGGGCAGGTCCATGTCGGCCACCCACGCGGCGAGCGTGCCCTTCGGGTAGCGGCTCCACTTGATGCCCGAGAGCGCGCAGAGGCGCTGGATCTCGGCGGCGAGGTCGGTGGGGTCGTGCGTCACTCGGTCCACGCTCCTTCTACCGGATTCCATGTCCCCTCGGCCAGGGCGAAGAAGCATGCCAGTTCTCCGGGCTGACAGCCAGCATCCTGGCAAGCAGACGGTCGAATGCCAACGTCTTGCGGAGTCGGATCAGGGGCATGCCCCTCGTACGAGATCGGA
>JAJZRZ010000107.1 GCA_021850085.1 Actinomycetes bacterium
GTGCAGTCGTCATTTGCTCTTCACCCACCCGAAGGTCCGCGGCCGGAAGAACCGGTCGATGAGCGGTGCGAGACCGTTCATGAACAGGATCGCGAAGGTTGTCGACTCGGGCATCGGAGAGACGAATCGGCCGACCCCGTTGAACAACCCGCATCCGATTCCGTAGACAAGCCGTCCGGTCTTGGACATGGGAGAGGTGACATAGTCGGTCGCCATGAAGAAAGCTCCGAGCATGACGCCCCCGGCGAGCACGTGGAACACCGGGTCCGAGCCGAGCACGAGCGACACCACAGCGACGGTCCCTATGTAGCCGGCAGGGATGCGCCAGTCGATGATCCCTTTCGCGATCAACACCAAGCCGCCGAGGATCAACAACGCGGCCGAGACCTCGCCGAGCGATCCCTCGAGATTGCGCCACAACAGCGGCTGATACTGGTCCGCAAGATCGAAGCCGTAAGCGCCGTCCGACGCACGGTCCGCCGCCGCGACCGCAAGCCGGGTCGCGCCCGAGATGACATCGTGACCGTCGCCGGTCACATCCGGAAGCGTGCGGAACCAGCCGCGATTCGGCGCCTCGGCCAGCACGCCACCCCACGACAGGGCCACGAACGCCCGCCCGACGAGCGCAGGATTGAAGAGGTTGTGCCCCAACCCGCCGAAGACCAGCTTACCCAGGACCATAGCCACGAGGGCGGCCGCCACTGCCATCCACCACGGCGTGCGCGGCGGGAGCGTCATTGCGAGCAGCACGCCAGTCACGAGCGCGCTGCCGTCCACGATCGTCTGCGGCCGTCGGGAGAGCCTGTTCCACAGCCATTCGGTGCACAGGCACACGGCGATACATACGACGAACAGCTGGACGGCCACCCACCCCATCGTGGCCATCGCCCACAGGGCCGAGGGGGACAGCGCGGCGACCACCCACAGCATGATCGCGCGTCCGGTGTCCGGGGCGGAGATGTGCGGTGGGGGTCCGACGACCCGGGAGACTAGCGGCTCGGTCATCACTTCACCCCCCGCGCCATCGCCGCGCCCTTGGCTAGGCGCACGAGCTGAAGCAGTGGACGCTTGGTCGGACATACGTACGAGCAGATGCCGCACTCGATACAGTCAAGTGCATCGCGATCTCCCGCGCGGTCCCACATCTGGTGAGCGGCGTAGTTCGCTATGGCGTAAGGCTCCAGCATCATGGGACAAGCCTCAGGGCAACGGCCACAGCGGATGCACGGCTGGTCCCCGGTGATCGCCGGGGATGCCACGCCCGTGGGCAGCGCCACTATACCCGACATGCCTTTGGTCACGGGCACGTCGAGCGACCCGAGCGCCGTGCCGGTCATGGGGCCACCGGCGATCACGCGCTCGACGTCCCCCATAAGGCCGCCGGCAGCCTCGATCAGCTCGCTGACAAGCGTGCCGAGAACCACCTGGTAATTGCCCGGCCGAGCCACGGAGCCGGTGACCGTCACGATCCGCTCGACCAGCGGCTTGCCATGCTCCAGCGCATCGGCGATGGCGGCGGCTGTGGCAGCATTGTGGACGAGGACGCCGATCGCCGCGGGAAGCGTGCCGTGCGGTACTTCCGTCTTGAGCAGCGCGTAGATGAGCTGCTTCTCGGCGCCTTGCGGGTACCGCGTGGGCAACACGATGACCTCGACCTCGCCCGCGGACGACGCACGCACTGCCGCGACCGCATCGGGCTTGTTCGACTCGATCGCGATCATCGCGCGCTGGGCGCCCGCCATCTGCTGGATGTACCGGGCTCCCGCGACCACGCGTTCCGGCTGTTCGAGCATGAGCCTGTGGTCGCATGTGAGAAACGGCTCGCACTCGCAGCCGTTGATGATGACCGTCTCGATATGCATGCCCTTGGGAGGGCTGAGCTTCACGATGCTCGGGAAGGTCGCGCCCCCCATGCCGACGATACCGGCCGCGCGGATTCGCGCTTTGGGGTTTCCCTCGTCCGGGACCGGTACGAACGACGCCAGATCCTGCCCTGTCTCCGCTTCGATAGTCACCGCGGTCACGCGCGTCCCGGATGCCGTCAGGACCGGGCCGATATCGGTGACGGTTCCCGTCAGTGGTGCGTGGACGGGCGCCGATACCATGGCGTCCACGTCGCCGATCATCTGGCCTCGCAAGACGCGGTCCCCCACCGCCACGAGAGGCTCGCAAGAAGCTCCAAGGTGCTGACTCATGGGAACGACGATCTCGGCCGGGATCGGAGTCCGTAGGACAGGAAACCCAGCGGTCGCCTCTTTGTGCTCAGGTGGATGCACTCCACCCCTGAACACGGATCTGGCCACAGGCACCCCTTTCTCGCACCGGTCAACACCAGAAGCAGTACATGAGGACTCACTATAAGCGGTTTGATACACCGCACAATGTGGAGACCCTCTAAGTTCGCACGTTGCCTCGACTCATGCAGAATGCCACCGAGGCCTCCACATATTCCTCAAACCGCTCGTCGAGCTCCGGGGACACCCCAATGCCGGAACCGATCTGAGCGGGCTCGATCCCAAGAAACGTCACCCGCGGCATCGGCCTTCCCAGCGAGACGGCGAACCGCACGACACCGAGCACATCGCCCTCGTGCGTGCTCACGCAGGAAAGGTCCTTCCTGGATGTCACGTCCCCGGGCTCGAAGATCATCCACTCGCCAGGAGCGCGCCCCATTCTCGCTGTGTCCACGACAAGCACCGATTCGACCCCATCGTCAAGGTAATGGACCAAGTCAAGAACGCTTCCGCCGATCTCGATCGCTCTGAACCCGCTCTCCAGCCCTCTGGCCGAGACGGCCTCAGCGACCCGAAGTCCAATCGAATCATCAAGCCCGCTGTACGTTCCGACGCCGATCAGGTACCGCACGTCATCCGCCTAGCGCACGAACTCGACGTCGAGATGGTGCGTGGAGCATGAGATGCAGGGGTCGTACGCACGGACAAGCATCTCGAAGGCCCTGCCCACCTGCTCTTCGGAGGCTGGCGTGGCGAGAAGGTGTGGCAGCAGGACGTCGAAGTCCGCTTGGATGTTCGCGTGGTTCTGGTTCGTCGGGATGATGCAGTTCGCATTCGTGCACATGCCGTCGCGGTCGTAGGCGTACTCATGGAACAGGATGCCCCTCGGCACCTCCACCGCCGAGGCGCCGGAGCCGTAGCCGGCGGGTTGGACGAGAGACTCCTCGGCGATCCCCTCGGCGAGGAGCTCGTCTATGAGGCGCAGGCCCTCGTACGCTGAGTGCACGATCTCAACGACCTGGGCGACCGAGTTCATGTAGGGGTTCGTCACGTACGGCTGCATGCCGAGCGAAGCGGCCACCCTCTTGGCTTCAGGGTGCAGCTGGTCGTGGTTGACGTTGAACCTCGCAAGGGCGCCCACCGCGTAGCTGTCGCTGCGATTGCGTGTGTACTTAGCGGTGGACTGCGGCACCACGTACTCGTTCGTGCAGCTGCGGTAGTCGGCCACGGCGTAGCAAGCACGGTCTCCATCGGGAAGGACGGTCTGGACGAAACCGTCATACAGCGCGTACTCCTCCGCCGAGGAGAGCGCCATGTACTCCGTGGGCCGGTCGAACGCGGGGATCATCGGGGCCAGCGCGGTGATCGTCTCAAGGGTGGCCAGCAGGTCTGGGACCGACTCGACCAGGCGGTCTCTCATGCCGGCGAGGTCTTTGGCCGACGGCAGTCTCGTGAAGCCCCCTGGGACCACGGTCGTCGGGTGCGTGGTCCGGCCAGCGATGAGCGAGCCCCACTCGTGCCCGAGGCGCTTGAGACGCAGCGCGCGCGCGACCACCTCGCCGTGCGTTGCGACGAGCGGGAACACCGAAGGCGCGCCGAGAAGGTCGGGCGCGACGAGCACGTAGATGTGCAACACGTGCGAGTCGAAGTTTTCGGCATGCTTGAGCAGGGTCCGCAGCTTCTTCGTCTGCTCCGTGACCACGATGCCCAGCGCCGACTCGGTGGCCTTCACGGACGCGAGCGTGTGACCCACCGAGCATATGCCGCAGATGCGGCTTGTGATCCGGGCCACTTCCGAGTAGTGCCTGCCTCGCAGCATCGACTCGAAGAACCGCGGCGCCTCGGGCACCTGCCATTCGCACTGCTCCACCACGCCGTCTTTGACGTTGACGCGGATGTTGCCGTGTCCTTCGACCCGCGTCAGGTGGTGTATGTCCACATTCAGGTCCCGCAGCATCGCTCAGCTCCTCAGGTTGGCCGTGAACATGCGTGCCTTGCCGACGGCCCGCTTCTGGCTGAACCCGGCGCGTTCGATGAGGACCTTCTCGAGTGCGCGCAGGTTCGCGTCATCGACGAACCCGCGACACGCCTCGCAGGGGATTCCATCAGCAGGACATGGCGCGCCGCAACCCGCGCGCGCGACCTGCCCCATACAGTGGTCGCCCTCCTCGTACCGGCAGACCGTCTCGTGACGCTTGCATTCGACGCACACAGGGTATGTCGGGATGAGCGGCGTCGCGTCGTGCAACAACGCCGAGAGCACGTGCAGCAGTTCGTCGCGACATATCGGGCAGCCCTTGATCTCGTAGTCGACCCTGATCGCGCTCGAGATCGGACGAGCCGGCCCGCTGTGTAGGTGCGAAGCGAGCGCGTCGTCGCCGTACACGACTTCATGGAAGTCGTCCTGATGGTTCTTGAGTGCGTTGATGCCCCCCGTTACCGCGCATGCGCCGTAGGCGATCACCACACGCGCGCGACGCCGAATCTCCTCCAGGCGTCCGCGATCCGCCTCGCGGGTGAAGCTCCCCTCGATGAGCGCGATATCGATACAGCCGTCGGTCTTCTCGCTCATCGCTTCGCGGAACTCGACGATCTCCACGTGTTTCAGCAGCTCGAGCGTGGCAGCATCCCCGTAGTTCGTGAACTCGATCTGGCAACCTTCGCAGCTTGCGAAGTCGAAGAAGGCGACCTTCGGCCGGCCCATGATCAGATCGCCTCCTCAAGCGCATGTATCTCGGCAAGAGTGAAGACCGGCCCGTCCACGCAGCAGTACTTGTCGTTGATCTGGCAGTGCCCACACTTGCCGACGCCGCACTTCATGCGGCGCTCGAGGTCGACGAAGATGTTCTCGCCGGCGACGCCGAGCGAGTCGAGCTCACGAATGACGAAATCGAACATCACTGGCGGGCCGCAGATGACCACCCTGGTGCCGGGGTCGATCTGTGTCCTGTGGAAGAGCGCGGTTATCACACCGACGTTACCCGTCCACGACGCGTCGGCACGGTCCACCGTCTCGAGATACTCCATCTCTCCTGAAGCGCGCCAGCGGAGACGGTCCTCCGTGAACAGCAGCTGCAAGGGATCACGTGCGCCATAAAACAGCAGGAACCTGCCGAACTCGGCGCGCCGGTCCTCGATGTACTGGATCAGGCTGCGGGTGGGGCACAACCCGATGCCGCCGGCCACCACGAGCACGTCATGCCCGCGCAGAGAATCCAGATCGAAGCCGTGACCGAGGGGCCCACGGATCCACAGCGAGTCGCCGACCTCCTTGGCGTTGATCGCGGTGGACACCCGCCCGACCGTCCGCACGACGATGTCGAAGCTGTCGGTGCGCGTCGGGGAGCTCGCCAGCCCGATCGGAATCTCGCCGTAGCCCATCACCCCCACCTCCAGGATTTGTCCCGGAGTGAACCGCAGATGCTCGCCGTCGGCCAACTGAAGGGTGAAGTGCTTCTCGCTCGAGGTCGGCCGATTCGTGTGGAGGATCTTCGCTTCCCTCGGCAGGAACAGGTTCTCGTACGGGCCGGTCGCCACAGCGGTCTGGATGCTCATGCCCTGTCCTCCATGATCCTGGAGATGACGCGTACGGGGTCGGCGAGGTTCGAGGTGCATGCCCGGGCGCATCGGCCGCACCCCGTGCACGCAGGTCCGCCGAGCTTCTCGTACAGATACGCCGTCTTGCGCATGAAGCGGTGCCGGAACCGCGAGCTGTGGTGCTCGCGGAAGTTCTCGGTGGAGCCCCCCGCCTGCGTGACCGCGGCGAACTCGCGGGTGAGGCACGCGTCCCAGTAGCGGGTCCGGGTCCCTGAGGCCTGGTCGAGGTTCCAAGAGTCCCTCACGTCGAAGCAGTAGCACGTCGGGCAGACGGTGTTGCACGAGCCGCACGAGAAGCAGTTCTCGGCAAGCGAGGGCGACAACGCCTCGTTCCCGAAGGAGGCGCGAACCCTGCGAGCGATGTACCCTGCC